>JAKMFY010000017.1 GCA_022425185.1 Candidatus Poseidoniaceae archaeon
TACCAGGCGAACCTGTTATCGCAAAAACCGGCTTCTGCATGACCTTCTCCAAACTCAACCAAAGCACGTCAAGAATTAAACATGAGGTTCCGAATCGACACTCATGGCCGCCATTGATGAACACGATTCTGTGGCGACTGCGATTGTTTTGATTTCGACAAAACCTGGATTTGAAAAAAGTATTTCAGAAACACTTTCTGAAATGTCAGAGGTTGTCGAATCGATGGTCCTGTTTGGAGAATATGATGCCTACTGCAAGATTGTAATGCCTGATTTTTCATCTCTCTCATCATATATTCTTCATAAAATCCGGACAATTGACGGCGTGATCAGTACCACGACGCTAACTGCAGCTGCCAGTCATCAATGAGGTTACAACATGTTTGGAATGTCAGACCCGAATCAAACATTGTCGCAAATGATTCGATATTTTGAAGAGCAACGTTACGAAATGGTCGAAGTCATGTCCAGTGAATTCACAGGAATGCTTCTCTCTGTGAAATCTCGAGATGCTGCAACACAAACCCTCTTGGTCAAGGGTCTTCGAATTCTAACCGAGGTATTGTCTCGGCGTGAAAAACACAAACTGGCGATTAAGGCCTCTGCTGTTCTGCAGAGAGAACGTAAAAAATTGGAAAAGACATTGCTTCAATCTGCACCCCAATTATTGCAAAAATTAACCCCGATGGAAGAAGACCTGAGGCTTATTGGAACCATCTATCTGGCTTCT
Source organism: Candidatus Poseidoniaceae archaeon (assembly GCA_022425185.1). Classification (GTDB taxonomy): domain Archaea; phylum Thermoplasmatota; class Poseidoniia; order Poseidoniales; family Poseidoniaceae; genus MGIIa-L2. Next base: position 731 of record JAKMFY010000017.1, read on the forward strand.
GGAAAAAAGCGGAAGGCGGTCAAGTTCTTCCTCAAAGCCCACAAAATTCAACAGAGAAATCTACTCGCTATGTTGTCTGTTTGTGAAACAGAAGGAGTTGCCACAAAGCATTGCAAAACTCTGGCAAATGATGTTCGACAAGCAGGCCCAGTTATCTTAGAAAACGGACAATATTGGCTCAAACCAGAAGGTGGGGCTAAACCAGCTCAAATCGATCTCATTCTTGCAGTTTTGGAATCTTGCGTTCACAAATATCCAGAGTGCAGAGAACAATCTCAGAGGATACGTCAAGAATGTTCAGACATTTCCGAAGGTATTACTGCTGCAAATGTGCGATTACAAAGCGCTATGGACACATTAAAGCCAAAGCACGACTATTACGAATATTCCTGAGTGGTAGCGAGGGATGGATTTGAACCATCGATCTCCGGGTTATGAGCCCGACGGGATATCCAGACTACCCCACCTCGCTGCTCTGACGGCCACGGTCCTTACCTTTCAATGCACCGATAATCAGAAAGTGGCCGTTCGGCATTGATTTCTTGAAGGATGACGTGTAACGATGACCATGAGCGGAGGGAGCAAAGCAATAGGGTTCGCTTTACTAATGCTACTCTCATCACTATCTGGCTGCCTGGATTCAGATGAAAAGGATGAACAGAGCGTAATCGACTTAGTTGTTCATTACGATTCAACAAGTGGCACTATTCAGCAATCCTTTATCGGAGGTTTACAAAATTCTCTCACTGAAGTTACGCTGAACTTTGATTTCGCTCGAACAACGTCGGAATTCGATCTCGCCACGTTCTCGATAGAACCCGGCGATGGACGCAGTCCAATAATCGTGAACGCAGATGAAACAGCGAATATTGACGTTGAATATGAGCTCCATGGATTGTTCTCGGTCGTTCTTACAGCAACTGATGTAGAAGAAAACTCAGAAAACATGACGTTAATCGTTCGAATCGAGAAGCATATTGAATGGAGCGAACAAAACAGTGCTCAACCCGATGTCATGGCAATCAATACAGAACCTGACAACGATGGCCCTGCTCCTAAACTATTGACCATTCAATCTACTGTTGAGAATCCTTCAACAACAGGGCCACTTGGCGGCGGGGGGCCTGTGACAATTACATGGGAATTGACAAATGCTGATTCGGAAAGCAAGGGCATGAAATCTGAACAGATTGCGGATGGGCAAGATGCAGTGTGGGAATTTTCCCTAAGTATACCAGATAAAGAAATTCACGAACTATCCGTCAACATAGATCAAGGGCAAGACAGAATCAACATAAATCACATCGTTGATATCTTGTACGATGCGACTGAAAGTGCTACAAACCCCTTTCCAACAGAAAGTGGAACTGAAGATTCACAAACTGAAAGTGAATGAAAAGTGAAATGGCGGATACTGTCCTCGTTGAATAGAAATTATTCAGATTTCTAGTACGCTTACCCTCAAATCTTCATTGATATACCCTCAGCCACTGGTTTGGGGCAGTGATACAATGAGTACAACAAGCAAAAAGAAGAAGACAACAAGTAAGAAGGATGAAGACCTCCCTGTAGAAGAGGAGATTTTGATGGAAGCCGTTGATGATGAAGCCCCTGAGATTTCAATAGAAGACTTACCGGGCGTAGGTCCAGCAACCGCCGAAAAACTTAGAGAAGCTGGATTTGACGAATTACTCGCTCTTGCGGTCATGTCCCCAGGGGACTTAGCCGACCAAGCAGAACTTGGCGAGGCTGTCGCAGGTAAGATCATCAACGCCGCTAAAAAGATGGCAAACATTGGAGGTTTCGTATCTGGTGTTGCTCTACTTGACCGACGTCGAGAAGTCCAGAAACTTTCATCCAAGGTTCAGTCAATTGATGATTTACTTGGCGGTGGATTTGAAACACAGGCTCTCGTTGAAGTGTATGGTGCATTCGGTTCAGGGAAAACACAAATTGGCCATCAACTCGCTGTCAACTGTACAATGCCAGTAGAAGATGGAGGTTTCGATGGCGATGTGTTCTACATCGATACAGAAGACACATTCCGCCCTGAGCGAATTACTCAAATGGCACGAGGCCACGGTCTCGACCCTGATCTTGTCCTCAGCAGAATCCACGTTGCTCGAGCATACAACTCAGCTCACCAAATGCTTCTCGCTGAAGAAATTAAGCGAATGAGTAAG
>JAKMFY010000027.1 GCA_022425185.1 Candidatus Poseidoniaceae archaeon
GTACTACAGCCCACATTGCTAATATCATCGCAATGGGGGCTTTCTTCTTCTTGTTTAGACTCTATGAGTCCGATGAATGGGCTCCTGAACTGAAGAAGACAAGGAAGTGAAACTCTGAATAGAGACGCCTCCATCGTTGTCATTGCTGTGATTGCTCTTCTTATTGTCGCTTATCAGGGAGGCTATATCTTCTCTGGCGATGATGATTCCAACCAAGCTTCTGCGATTGAAAGCACTGAGGAGCCTGAACAAAGTAATTCACTTGATGAGATACATCCTCTTGCCTCGACCTGCCTTTCGCATGGAGGACTTACACGTCACGATCACATGTATCTCACCATTCAAATTGAAGATCAATTTGTCACCATCCCTGAAAATGTTGGAGTAAATAGTGACGTATGTAGCGAATCTGGAGCTAACATGCACGTTGTCCATACGCATTCTTCGGATGGTAAACTCCATTTGGAAATGCAAACGGACGAAGATGTAGAACTCGGTGTGTTCTTCGATATTTGGGGTCAACACTTCGATGAGACTGGTATCTTTGACTACAGAGTGAACTCCACTCACGAACTGGTCATGTACAATCGTGACGGGAATAGCACACTTGAAGAAATTGATTCATTTGACAACTACATTCTCCTTGATGGCCAAGACATCATAATCAGTTACCGAGAACGTGTTTAAGGGATGAAAAGACCTTCGAAAATCGGTCCCTTCTCGGACTTGCATTCTTCAAGGCGAACGATGGTAACGTCAATTCGATCTGTTTCGGTATAGATTCTTCTCAATTCATGCAATAATGCCTGTTGAACGTCTTCCTTATCCGTTCCGTAAAGAACTGAAAGATGTTGGTTTGTTGTATCGTTAACCACTGCGATGAATTCCACCATCCATTCCTTAACATGGTCATCATCCTGCGTGTTCGCTTCAAATGTTTCTTCCATGGTATTATATTGTCACAATACCTTATCAATGAATGGGTGTTTTGCATCGACAAATTCCAGTTTCCGGTATAAAATGCCGGAAAAGAGAACTATTTTGATACATTTACTCCTCTTCTTTTACCTTTTTCTTATTTTTCGAGGAAATGATTCCAAGAGTTCCTATGGCCATAAAAATGATTATTGGAAGAAGTAGAGGTAGTTCCGCAGATTCATCTTGATGTGGGTCTTTGAGGCTGATCTCCACAACTCCCAAGGGTTTCGAATCTGTTGTTGTTTTGTTTGCTAGGGCCTCGCTTGTGTATTCATGGACGACAACGACACTCCATTGCTCCATTGAATCTATTGGATAACTCGCTACGAATGGAGCGATGATGGTTGTATCAATAGACACAGGATTGCCGTTCATAGGGAATTCTGCAAGTCCAACTAGAACTCTGTCTCTCGACCCAGTTCCTGGATTGATGAACCCATCTGGAATCTCTTTGTTGTGTTGCAAAAAGAGTATGCTTATCTGCGTATCATTCTGCATATCGCCAAATAAAGGAGGGAATACGGTAACCATAAGTTCTGTTTCGTTAGTTTCTGCTGTAACCTTGAGTTCTGTAAAACCACGTTGACTTGATTCTTCCTTCAGGATGTCACTTTGAACATCTGGCCATGATTCGACCCCTTCTCGCACCAATCCGTTGTGAACCACGAAGGATGGTGAGCCAGCAAGATCTGGGTGTTGAAGTCGTAATCGTTCGAGTCGATGCTCTGCAGCAGGTGGTTCGAATGCATCGACTCCGTCACTGGGATGATAAGAGATCATTGAGATTCGACTCCCATGATCATCGGTTATGATTTCTAAATCTTCATCAATTTGAGCACATTGTTCACACCATGTAGCTGTGTATTCTTCAACAAGAATCGTGAACCCTCCCTCAGTAACTGCAGAATTATTCCATGATTCAGGATTGATACGAACAGCATCTGCTGGAGGGATAAGTGCAAGAAGGACTGTTAGGAACAGTGCCTTTCGAACTCCGCTCATGTCTTGGCGACGTACTTGCCCTCCTTCATCTCATCGTTTTAACCATGAATACTGGGAAGATGTTATGATGATGAGTTCCAGCATTCGGTTTAGGGGATTGCAATGGCAGATCACTGGATTGAAAATCACAAGCGTGATTCTTGGCGTAAACAAGCCAAGGCAAGTGGGTATCGTGCTCGCTCTGCTTTCAAACTAAAACAAATTCAAACACGATTTGAATTGATGCGTCAAGGTGATGTGATTCTTGATGTTGGATGCCATCCAGGTGGCTGGGCACAAGTGGCTGTAGAAGAAGTCGGTTCTTCTGGAATTGTCATAGGAATTGATCTTGAACCATGTCAGCCTGTCGATGGTGCTTTATTGATGGTTGGAGATATCACTGATCCAATGACTCAGGAACGGATTGTTACAGAATTGAAAAAGCGGAAAGTCAATTCAGTCGTATCGGATATCTCTCCAGACATCACTGGGAAGTGGAACATTGACCAAGCAGTTGCTATGACCCTTGTTGCAAAGGTGTTCGATTTTGCTTTACCATTATTATGCAATGGTGGATCCTTCGTAACCAAGTTGTTCCAAGGTGTTGGTGTTGAAGAGTTAATCAAGGCGGTGAAGCCACATTTCTCAACAGTTCGTCGATATTCTCCAGAAGCTTCTCGTAATTCATCATCAGAAGTGTATCTAATCTGCCGTAATTATATTCCATGGAAGACTGAATCCGGCTCAGTTCTTGTTGATTATGAAACGGAGGTCAACAAAATTCTGGGCGGTGATGAAATTGATGACGATGTTGTTGCCACCAAAACCAAATTTACAGTTCGCAGAAAGAAAACCTCATCTGAAGAATAATAATCGTTGACGTCTCTGTTTCGTACATGACTCTAACGTGTGTTCACGATCTTCAACCAAAACGATACATCCATTCTTTCATCGGTGAGTTGATTCGATGTTATCCACTATCGATGGCTCTCGTTGGAGACGAACCTATGCCCGTACGTCATGTAGTCCTCTCCGATTGTAGCGGTTGGATTCGGGTAAAATTGTGGGGCCAAGATGCTCTTGATGCAGCCAGAGGTCAATGTATTCAAATTCACAATGTATGGTGTTATCAAAAACAGGGGGGTCTTTGGTTGAGCGTTGGCCGTCAATCAAGGCTTATGTTTCGCACGCAACCATAAAGAAGGGGAGGTCGTGGGCAAACTACAACTGAGGCACCAATATGACAGAGAGAGCAAAGAATTGCACATCATCCGGCATACCATTGACAGAAGTAGGCTCCACAGCTTTCCCATGTCCAAACTGCGGCCATTCCATTGGAAGAAGCCCACGATGTCGTGACCAAGGTGTCTCTTACACATGCTCGAACTGTGGCTTCGTTGGACCCTGAGGTGAGAACATGGGAATGGTAGCAATGACATACAAAGTAAACCCTGATGCTGAGATGGATGATGTTGATACATCGATGATCGCTTCAACAGTACAAGGTCTCGGAGACGATACTTACAACGTTCAACTCGTTGAAATCAAGCCCCTTGCATTCGGACTCAAATTCGTACAAGTTCACGTTCTTATGAACGATGGAGAAGGACTTGCTGATGCTTTTGAAGAGAAGATGGCAAGCATTTCTGGTGTTGGCGAAATCGAAGTTATTTCGATGGGCCTTCTTTGAATCAAAGTTGATTCAAAGGTCCTCTCATATATTCTCTGAGAAGAATCGTTGCATACGATCCGCTCGGAAGTGTGAATCTAAATTTCAAACAGGCTCCGTCAGGATGCCATCGACTGTTTTCGCTTGGACCTTGGTTCCAACGTTCACCAAGCGTTTCTTCTGCTGCTTTGGGTGTTACTTCGACTGAAAAGTCATCAAATGATGTTGTCAATGATCGACGTGTTCCTGAAGTGGTCAATCGTGGAATCGCTTCCACCATCCATGAGGTCTCTGCAAGATCCATTTCTTCAAGAACCGATTGTTCCAATTCTCCAGGTAAACCTTCACTTGTTCGTATGTCGCGTCCTGGAAGTGGTCCAGTTACAGTGAGTCTACCCAAATCGCAGTTTCTTCCGATACGAGGTGCGGTTCTGTCCTCAACCGTAACACAACTGCTTACAGCCAGTTGTCCCTTTTCATCGAGTCTTCCCACCAAATCACCAGTTACTGGTGTAGTGATGCTCAAGCCGTTTTCTAGGCGCTTCTTGAGGGCTCGATTAAACACTACAGACTGTAATGCATGGACCGTCATGAGTTGAAGATTGTTCGGAAGTTTCCTGAACGCTCCGATGAAGTCTTCAGGATTCTTGAGTAAATGTTCGACCATTCGTCGTTCAAATCCAAGCCAGTCTGGAGCGAGGGCAAGGCCTTCTTCAGTGATACCATGTTCTCGTACATGTGCTCTAAAGGCAGCAACAGTATCTTTCTCGTCCGCCCCTTCTTTTGCGATGTAGGTGAGCGCTGCATCCTCCCATCGTTCTTGAACAACACGTGCACCGACTTCTGCTGTGACCGCTCTACCGCTTCCAAACCGTTGAGGTCCAATCCAATTTGGGGCTCTTCCTTCACCGAGCATTTCCACCATGTTGGACTTGATTGTGGCAACTTCTTCCATGGCTTCATCTTCGGTCATTGGAGTTCCGTCTGGATGAGCGCATCCACGAACGACAATAGTAAATCGATTACCTCGATGATTTCCAAATCCTATTTTTTGATGTGTACGTCCGAGTACTTCGATGACGACATCGTTGATTTCAACGTCTGCAACCTTGAATTGAGGTGCATCGATCACAAAGAGTTGGGATGTTACTGCACGCTTGTCCTTCGTTCCTGCAAAGAAGATACGGTTCCGAGAAATTCCTAATTTCTTAGATAAGTTATTGCAGAATCGATTTGTTTCCCAATTGGTTAATGTGACCTTAGCAACTGTAAATCGACCTTTGGGATTCAATGTGATCTTTGTTGCGATTTCATCAACGCGAAAGTCAGCGACTCTGGATTTTAGAACGCCGCCAATACCGGTATCATCAGTAGCATAGCCAACTAATCCGATGGCTTCAGCCAAAGTGTCAGTTGGCTGCAAGGAGGTACACCTCAGAGTGTGAGGCTGTCAAATTCAGAGGAAAGGCTTCCTACAATTTCATCGAGGATAGCTTGTGGCTTTGCCTTTCCAGTGGTGCGAATGTAAAATTCTGGCGGGTCGAGTTCAGGGTGACCTGGGAAGTAGTTGGCATACTCCACTGACTTGTGGTTGTTCAAACGATCACGGAGCATTTGCAAAGCGGTATGGGATTCGCCTGTAATGCGGAGTCGGAGTTCATTTTTTTCGTTAATGAGAACTTTAACTGGCATGCTATCGACCAACCGACCTGAACCGGTGTTTTGAACCTTCCCGTTGACAAGAGAAGTAAAATTGACCTCCGAGGTTGTTCGTGGAACCCTGTTGCTTAAACACCGAAACAGGTTCGGAGGAATCATGGACACCTCTTCCTATGAGGACCAATTTGCTACCTTTGCTGGTACATTCAAGAAATCAGCATTGCCAATTCTCATCGTCTCTGCTCTTCTTACCGTTGGACTTGGCCTTCATTTGGTGACATCTCCACCTGAATTTAGGACGGATCTTAACGACTTTGCTCCGAGTTCAGATTCTAACGATGCGCACGAAAGAATTCATGAACACTTCCCAGACGAATCAAGGCCGCTGTTTATTCACGTCACGAGAGATAACAACGGCAATGTGCTTAACATTGATTCATTGAAAGATATGCAGACTGATTTAGAAACGCTTCAAGCCGACAATCGTGTCAACCTTCAGGCTGTTCAATCATGGACAACTTCTCCGGGAATGATCCAGATCGCTCTCGATGAACAATCTCCGAATACGACTCTTTCCGATTATGATAACTGGGTTGAGTTGGTTGATGCTATTGTTGAACAGGATACAAAGTGTGAACTCAATCGGGACGATGCTCTCCTTAGCACAATAAATTTTGTTGGTTCAGCTTTAGTGAATAAAAACCGTGACATATCAGCAACATGTAATTATCTTTCAACCGGTGAAGGCGATGCGGTTCCAACAGCGGCATCGACTGCATGGGTTTTAGAAATTGATCCAGAAATGCCAGAAGATGAACGGCGTGAAGTTCAAAATAATATCCGCAATGTTCTCTCTGATATCAGTTCTTCATCAAACATGACGTATTCCTCAGCATCGTTAGATCTCATGTCGTATGATATTGACAAAGGGACTTTCGATAATCTTGCTTTACTCATCATTTTTGCAACGTTGGTTGTTCTTCTTCTTCTGTTCTTTGCGTTTAGAAACGTGAAGGGTGTCCTGTTCCCATTCCTTAGTCTCAATGTCGCTCTTGTTTGGACATATGGGGCAATGAATCTCTTCGGAATGAAATTCACTGCCTTAGAAGTCGCTGTAGCCCCGTTGGTACTCGGACTTGGAATCGACTATGCCATTCATTTGCAACGTGCTCTTTCCGACATTAGAGAAAAGGTCGAAGACACAGCAGAGGCTTGGATGAGAGCATGTGGTAAACTCAGCGTTCCCTTAACGCTTGCAGTCGTAACAACAGTCGCAGCTTTCCTTGCAAACATTATTTCCCCACTTCCTCCTTTGGCTACATTTGGTATTGCATTGGCCTTTGGTGTCGTCTGTGCATTCCTCTCCTCAACCCTCCTCATCGGTGCACTTCATGTGGTGTTCGATAACGGTAAACAATCAAAGACCATATCACCGCTTCGATTAACCAATTTAACAAAACCTCTGCTCCAACTTCACAAAAAGCAGCAAGTTGCAATCTTATTGGTTGCAATTGCAATTTCCGGTGCATCCGTTGTTGGTGCAATGCAACTTGAGACTGATTTTGATCTATCAGATTTTGTCAATGAAGAGATGGAGATTATGTCTGTTCGGGATGACATTAACGAAAATTATGACAGTGCTGGGTGGAAATATGTCTATGTGCTCATGGAACCGGTGGACGGCGGCGTCATTCCCGATGATGAGGTTTTACTAGATCAATTAGGTAATCTGCATTCGAAACTTGAATCAAATGATGATGTCGTGGGTAACAGTGAACGAATCCCTTCACCTTCCTATGAGGGTCCCTATGTTGTCCTTCGAGATTCGATCATGAGAAATGAATCCTTTGGGGATTTACACGGACTCGAGGTGATCAAAGGTGTTGTTTACGAAAAGAGTGGAGTGAATGTCGACTTAGGCACTGTATTCAAGGACTTGCAATTAAACTACACACTTGCAGATCCTGTCTCTGGAAAAACATGGAGTGATCGTGTCAATGCTACTGTTCATCTTGATGGTACAAACATTGCTCATCTTCGAACAGAAGTCCGAGTAGAAGCGACGACTTCCGATGAATCGAAGCGGGTTGTTTCAGAATTCGAATCCATGTTCGGTTCGACTTCAGATGAAGGCCAACTCAGAGAATCCCTCAAAGATCATGCAGTTATTCACGTCACAGGAGACTTGGTCATACTTCAGCAAGTTCTGGAAGGATTATCCTCGTCTCAACTTA
>JAKMFY010000040.1 GCA_022425185.1 Candidatus Poseidoniaceae archaeon
ATTGTCGAATGGTTCGATCACAAAAACCTCTGAGGATACACTCTTGTTGCAATGGTTATGGAGCGATACTGATCCGGACTCTCAAATGGATGTTATCGTGACGCTGGATGGTGTTCTTCAAAGCGGAACAATGAATTGTGATTCTTCCTTGTTAAGCACCTGGTGCTCTCAAGCATTTACTGTAGAACAAATTGAGGGTACCACTTTACAGTTCGATATCATTGCAAAAGATTCAGCATTTGCGGATGTTTCAATTCGGCTACAATACACTGTTCCAATCGAACCTGAAACGCCTTCATCGGATTCGGGAGATTCCTCAAGTGGAAGCTCAACGCTTATCGCTGCTGTTATCATTATTCCACTTGTTGGGCTTATTGGATGGATGCTATTCCAAGTTCGAAAGCCACCAAAGCAACCAGAGCCTGCAGATCAATCAGGTGGTTTATTAGCACGTGCAGAGCGCAAAATAAACGAATCATAGAGGAATGTTGCCGTGCTTCTTTGGCGGGCTCCATTCACGCTTTGAACGCAGAATATTCAATGCTCTACAAAGACGCAATCTGCTTTCTGAAGGTTCGATAACATCGTCAAGCCAACCATTTCTTGCGGCGACGTATGGGTCCCCAAACTTGGCTTTGTATTCATCAACAAGTCGAAGACGAACATCCTCTTGTTGTTCTGGCTCAACAGCGTTGATTTCCCTTCGATGGATGATATTGACGGCTCCTTCAGCTCCCATTACTGCAAGTTCAGCAGTTGGCCAAGCCACGTTGTAGTCGCTTTGTAAGTGCTTACATGACATTGCCAAGTATGCGCCACCGTATGCTTTTCTAGTGATGAGTGTAAGTTTAGGAACTGTTGCTTCAGCATATGCAAACAGAAGTTTAGCCCCATGTCGAATGATTCCACCCCATTCTTGAACCACACCTGGTAAGAATCCAGGGACATCTTCGAATGTTACAAGCGGGATGTTGAAGGCATCGCAAAGGCGAATGAATCGAGCGGCTTTAATCGAAGCGTCGATGTCTAAGCAGCCCGCGAGAACATTCGGTTGATTACCAACTACGCCAATTGTTCGTCCGTTTAGTCGAGCAAATCCAATGATAATATTTTCAGCATAGTTTGTGAAGAGTTCCAAGAATTCGCCATCATCTACGACTTCTTCAACAACTTTCACCATATCATATGGTCGATTGGGGTTGTCAGGGACCAGTGTTTCCAATCCTTCATTGCGTCGAGTAACTGGGTCATCAGAAGCGAGGAATGGAGGTTCTGCATCATTGTGGTCGGGAAGATAAGAGAGAATCTCTTGAACAAGGAAACACGCATCATCTTCGTCATCAGCTACCAAGCAAGCGATTCCTGAACGGGACGCATGAAGTGATGCTCCTCCGAGACCAGATGCATCGACTTCACCTTGTTGTACTTCAGGTGTTTCGAGCGGAGATGATAGGAATAATTGGCCATGCTCTTCTCCAAGTATTGTGAAATCAGACAGACTTGCAGCCAATGCAGAAACTCCGACCACAGGTCCCAGAACAAGGCTGACGACAGGAATTCTGCCACTGCATTGAACGAGTCGATCGAGAAGTTCTCCAGTTCCAGCAAGTGCATCAAGTCCATCGTGAGCTCGCTGACCTCCCCCGTCCCAAATACAGACGAGAGGTGTCTTTGTTCGTTCAGCCATTTCAACAACCTTAGCGATTTTCTTTGCATGCATTTCGCCCATTGAACCTCCGTGAACGCTGAAGTCTTGAGCGAAGCAGTGAACTCTACGGCCATCAATGGTCCCGTGTCCTGTAACAACTCCATCTCCAAGTGTTTCATGGAGGAACATATTGTGGTCAGTTGTTCGATGCGTAACAAATGTGTCCACTTCGATGAATGAATCCTGATCTAAAAGCATCCCAATCCGATCTCTTGCAGTGCCTCTTCCACCTGCTCGAATGGCTTCCTGTGCCTTCAATCCTCCTCCTAATCGAGCGCGCTCTCGTCGTGAGCGAAGTTCGCTAACGGGGTCGCCAGTAGGGGTCGCCATGAACTCACGAGGGTCGAAGAGGTTCTTCATCGAATCGCTTAGTCTCTTATCTGATGGATTTCTTCTCCAAAGAGATTCGATGTGAGAATTTCACGGACATCTTTGCCCGTTGAGAGGGCATAATGTAACTTCACAATTGCAGCTTCTGGCGATGTTGTAATTCCGTGACCCAGGATGCCCATTTCTTGTTGAATCCTACCTTTAGAGTAGACATTCATATCCACTGGGCCATGAATGCATTGATTCACAATCAGGACTGGGATTTCACTTTCAATGGCCTTCTGAATTGAAGAGCGTAATTCAAGGTTTTGAGGAGCGTCTTTATTTGGATTTTCGATTGGTACGTGACCCAGACCAGTGCCATGGAAGACCAAAGCATCGACATTCGCTTCTATTGCTTCATTAACCTCAGCGGATTGTAACCATGGTCCGGACATAAATTGGCGAATCGATACGTCTGAATTAAATCGGGATGCAGTAGTTGTAACTTCTCGTTCTGATTGGTCCATTCTGCTCTTCTGATAATGCTCACTGAGTTGAATTCCGATGGTTCCTTCATCAATTGTAACAGTAGCGAGGGGCTGAGTGTTGACTGGTCTAAATGCATCACGACGACTTGAGTGGAGTTTTCGAACTCCGGTCGCAGCGTGAATTGAGCATGCTCCGTCATCGCTTGTTCGATGCATGGCGACAACAACACAATCCGATAGATTCCCATTTGCTGTCGGCCCTTGAGCGGCCCAAGTCACTGCTGCGATGAGGTTTTGAGCAGCATCTGATGAAGCACGATCGCTTGATCTTTGAGAACCAACAAAAGCAATTCGTCCCGGTGCTTTGTTTCCATCACCACACCATGCGAATGCAGCAGCAGACGATGAGATGTGAAGTGTGTCCGTTCCGTGTGTTACGACGACTCCATCACACCCTTGTTGGAATGCTTTCTCAGTAGCATCGATGATTTGGTTCCAATGGATCGGGCGAATATCTTCGCTGAACATATTTCCTATTTTGTGGGCATCAATGTTCGCTACATTCTGTAATTCAGGAACATGATGTACAAGTTCTGAGGGTTCAAATTGAGCAGTAACAGCTCCCGTAACATAATCCACCTTGGAAGCAATTGTTCCTCCTGTGTGAATGATACGTATAGTGGGGAGATCAGGGTTATGATCAGGCTGAGGCGCTTTTGTAGAAGGCTGAGTTTCCTTTGTCTCTGATTCGATGACATGCGTTTGTGTAAGCGGATGGCTCAGATTGTATCCATTCGGCAGTTTTACAGTAACATGTTGGTCAACAGCGGGTGGTAAAATTACGCCTTCAATGACGGTATCTCCAGAGAGCGTTTCGAGTCGCAGTTTTACTCTCGACCCTACAGAAGGTGCTTCAGCCATGATGGTTGCTGCACAGCCAAGCCCTTCAACGCTACGATGGTGGTGCCGGGAGCGGGGCTCGAACCCGCGACCTTCGGATGTCTCAGACACCACAAGGGGGTTTGCACGTCATACGATCGCCTTCAGGCTGCCCTATGAGTCCGACGCGCTACCAACTACGCCACCCCGGCCTAACCTCGCCTGCGAAAACCCCCATTTGAATAATGCGGGTTCAAATCGAAAGAATCTGACCGCATCCTTCATTCGCTTTCACTCATCCGCAGGGGTATGGTCGACCTCTCCACAGCGATGACGGCGGCGCAAGGTGAGCGCCGACAACGAAAGCCAGGAGACGGTAAGGAAAAGAAGGTACGTCGGACTGGCCGCAACCTCGGTATCGAATCATTTGACCCAGTAAAGCACGTCGCAAAAGAAAAGGCAGATATGGCTTCGATGTGGCTGGTTTTAGGATTCGCGCTTCTGGTCACTCTCCTCATGCGATATGTTCTGATGGATGTAACAGATCCAGAGAACTCAAAAATTCTGTACATCCTTCCATTGACTTGTATCTTCCTTATTCCAACACTCCATCGAACAATCATGCCTGAACGTTTCGTTGAGCACTATGGCGGCGGTACTTGGTTCAAGGCAGCTTTCCTTCATACCTTCACCTTCCTTGCACTTTCTTTCTTGCTCGTTAATCCTCCATTTGGAGATATTGCGGCTCCTGAGTTAGCAAAATCTTGGACTGTAGTTGCGGATGATGGTGAGACAATTGAATATCCGTTTGATGTTTCCACAAAGGGAACTACGCTCACATGGCATACAAATGGTTCAACAACTTTGCAAGGAGATGCTTGGCTTTTGTTCGGATTAATGGATAACAAAAACTCAGATGGAGCTTCTGTTGTAGTGGAACGAGAATATCAAGCAAATGTCACGACGAGGGATGTCAATGAGTCGTATTGGTATGACAACGCAGAAGCAATCAAAAATGGAACTTCAAGCTCGAACAAGAGCTCCCCCAATCTGACTCCTCATGGAGACCAAGATCAACCATTTGCAATCTTTTTAGGAACTGATTTAGGAGAGGGCACTCACACAATTACGGTAACAATCACTGAAGAAGGAGATCCTTGGAAAAATGTCCAGACTTACCGTTGGACTCTAGAGATTATCAACGTATCTCCATTTGATCAGGACAGCATATCTGAATGATTCATTAGGATGGAATCGAACAATGTATCGATTTCCATTGTTACCCGTAATTCAGCGGTCATTGTTTCGACTTTTTTGCGTCGATATGTTCTGACTAAAGGTGCCAGAGGCGTCCAAGAAAGAGCGTCGAACATCAGTCGAGTTGGTTGGTTCATGGTCTGGCGTTAATTCAAAGATACTGTTACTTTGTTTCGACAGTGAATGTGAAAGTGAAAGTGAAGTGATTATGGTTTGAGCATGGATACCAATCGAGCGGTCATGGCATCGAGTTGTATGCGTTCTCCTCCACCTTCAACGAGGCGATAATCGACTTCTGCCATGACCTCGGTTAGGTCTAATTTGTCAGTTTCGGAAATAAAATCAACACCGTACAATTCTCTGTGAAGTTGACCAACGAAGTCAGTCCCTGCCAAACCATATCGATCGAGAAGTTCCTGAAGTCTTCTTCGTGCGACGTGAAAACCGTCCTCCCGGCATGCCATGATGTACTGATGCAATGCCTCAGGTGGAGCAGTTGCTGATGTTTCATAGACGATGGATCGAGAAATGGTGTCGCTGATTGCAGCCGAAACCTGCAGGGCGGTGATTGCTCTTCGTAAGTCGCCTTGAGCGATTCGAGCTAATGCTTCTGCTGCATCGTCATCGAGTGTCACTTTTTCTTCTTTTGCGACGTGCTTTACTTGGTCAAGAACATCCGAATCTGCGAGTGGACGAAATCGGAATACTGCACAACGGGATTGAATGGGTTCAATCACTTTTGATGAATAGTTACAGGATAGAATGAACCGACATGTCTCGGCATATTGTTCCATAATTCGTCGAAGCGCACCTTGTGCATCGTTTGTCAGAGCATCGGATTCATCAAGGAAGATAATCTTGAATTTCGCATCGCCATATGGCTGAGTTCGTGCAAATTGCTTAACCTTTGAACGAATTTTATCCAACCCTCTTTCGTCAGAGGCATTCATTTCCAACAGATTGTCTCGGAAATTTTCTCCATAGACATCTTTGGTTAGTGCCATCGCTGCAGTGGTCTTTCCAGTTCCGGGCGGTCCTGCAAAGAGCAAATGAGGGAATTCCTTGTGTTCTGCGTAGACCTTTAATCGGCTTACTACGGAGGCTTGACCGCGGATTTCAGAGACACTTTGTGGCCGATGGCGCTCAACCCATAACTCGCTCATATCGTCAAGAGATTGCCGAGCCTCCTTCAACATTCGGTTGCGTTTGGATTGACGACATTGTGCGCCCCCCTATGGGGGGCGTAGAGCGAATCAGTCATAACCTTCCACATCTTAGCCGCGGTGAGCGACATGAGAACCAAGACCAATTCCCAAAATCTTTCAGCAGCCATAATTATGGTTTTGATGTTTTTAGTTGCAGATTTATTCGTGCCATCTGCCTTCCCTGCTACGGAACAGCTTGAAGAAAAGCAAACGGTTCTGCATGTTACTTCAACACTTAATCCCACAATTGATACGTACATTGACTCAGATTTTCCAAACGATAATTTCTCCGGCGATGATACCGGATTGCTCGGTGTTTCAGGATCGAGTGAGGGTCGAATCTTGTTGTCATTCCCTCTAAATTTTGCATCCACAGACACAATCCACTCTTCACGGGTCGACCTTGTTTGTAGCAGCCCTGATGCTACGAATGGACTTGCAGTTTATCCTGCGGCGACAAGCGCTTCCTGGAACGAAAGTACGACTTGGAATTCAAGAAATGGGGTTTTGGCATGGGCGCAGCCTGGTGTCGATGACGCATCGGACCGAGATGGGTGGGAACCATTCCATCTTACTTCTCCGCTTAGTTTGGGCGGTGGTTCTTCGACAGTCGAACTCAATGTTACAGCTTTGACTCAAGTGGCAGTTGCTTCTAGTCAAACCTCTTTGGATCTCGTCGTTTCTGCCCACGGTGCACAATATGACTGTGAACTCAATGAAACTCTAAATACCGCAAATAAGCCAGCAATGATTGTTGACTCTTCAACCACAACTGCAGGCACAGGTGGGCAAATAACTCCTGATTTCGTGTCTGATGGCGCACCATTGATGACCGGTGATTTCATCCTTTCAGCAGACCTGAATCCGACAATGACTTGGAATGCCTATGCCGGTATTCTCGCAGAAGTTCAAATCTCACTTGACTCCAGTTTCAAGAGCACTCAGGATAATTACAACTGGCTTTACAATTCCGATATTCATACAAGCGCTTATTCCATATCCGGAACAACTGGCTCGTTGACAATTCCTTCCTCCGATGCCTTCGACAATGGAACATCTATGCACTACAGGATGCGTGCAATGGATTCGACAGGTATTTTATCTGCCTGGACAGAAGGTAATTTCTTCCTACCAAGTCATGACGTCACACTCAACGCTGACGGAACTGCTTCAATTACAGTTGACATCAATGACTTGTCCACTGATTTCGTCTTTATCGAAGATGCGATGGCGAATGAAAATAGCAAGAACACAAATTATGGTGATTCCACGACCTTAGATGCCGAATTATCTTCAAACAAGGAGACTATTCCACATTTCAGACTAGCATTTGAAGGTTTAGGAATGCATTCAAATGCAACAATTCTTGATGCTTCGTTGAATCTTACTCGTTCCACTTCGAGTGGTTCTGCAACATTGGCATTGCACGAAATGGATAACGATGGTTCATGGAATGAAGACGAACTCACATGGCTGCAAAAGAAAACCGGTCAATGGTGGAGAAGTGGGGGTCGAGGATTAGTGAACCATACGAGTGATACTGGAATTTTTGGTTCACAGATTAGTGATGACTTTTCCTTTGATTTAACCACAGCGTTACAACAACATGTCGATAGTGGGGATACAGGTGTTATCGATTTAGCAATCACAACGCGCTCAGAGAATGGGCCTTATGCTGCAAATGCAGGAATTGATTCTGTAACCTTCCATTCTTCCGATGCAACAACAGAGTCGGACAAACCGTATCTTTACATCAACTACGACTGGGGTATGCCTGTGACCGTTGCACCTTCTCTAACTTCTCCATACGATGGAGAAACCCTTTGGAATCAAACAGGTCATAACTTTACAGGAAATACGACTCCTTCATTGACATGGTCTGCCAGCACATCCAGTTCATATGATATGATTTTTGAATTGTCAACAGACGGTCAATTCCATGATCGTGTTGCTTATGTTGATACTCGTGTTGATTCGGATTTCCTACCAAGTGATGGGGACTTCTCGTTCACAGGTGCTGACAGTCTTGAAGCAGGTCATATGTACAACTGGAGAATGCTTCACATCGATTCAAATGGACGACATGGCGATTGGACATATTCGACATTTTTGATTAGTAATATGAATTCGACATGGCTTGGTGGCGATCGATATGAGTTTAGACTCAAGCAAGGAAATGCAAGTTCTGATGGACTTCATCCAGCATGTGCAGATACATACATTGATTCTGGAATGCCAAGTTCAAATTATGGTCAAGAAACTGAACTTCAAGTTTCTTACAACACCATTCCATCTGAAACAACAATCTTGTTTGGATGCGATCTTTCAAGCACCTTCCTTCCAAACGGTTACGCAGTAGAATCTGCAAATTTAGAAGTCTATCTCAGTGATTTCCCATTCGGTTCACCAGTCGTTGGTGCTTGGGAAAGCACTCAACATAATTGGACTGAAGACGGTGCTACTTGGGCAACCTATGATGGATCAAATACATGGGGGACTGTTGGAGCTAAGGGCTCAGAACGTTCTTCATTGCTTGATTCGGTTACCATTGGCAGCGGTTTTACTTCCAGCTCCTCAGTTACATGGAACGTGACACTTGCAATGCAAAATGCCATGCGAAACAACCACTCAGCAGATTTCATTCTTGGTATCATTGGTGCTGGGTCCGGTCAAATTAGAGATGCCCTATTCCATACTGGAAGCGCAGTTGATGCAAAACGTCCCGAACTGAGTTTCGTCTACGTACCAGGTTCTAACGCAATCCCGATTGAACCGGTTCCAGTAAACCCATTGAATGGTTCATGGAGCATCCAGCCTGGAATCAACCCTGAGCCAGTACTACGACCAATGCTTAACTGGACACATTCCAGTGCAATTAGCGTTGGCGGTTATGCGGTTCAAGTCGACACAACTGAAGCCTTTGATAGCAGTGATATGAGTATCGAAACTTCATGGTCCAACTCAGGTTTTGATCTCAATGACAAATCCTTTACTCCTCAAAACGATTTAACAGTCGGAGAAACATGGTACTGGCGTGTACGAACAATTTCGACAACAAATCAACTTGGAAACTGGTCGCAAACTTTCCATTTCAACATACCTTCGCTGACAACATGGAATCTTTCCTCAACCAGCGCAGCAGTTGAAATTCGCCATGCGGAAGCTATGCCGGATTTGGGAGTTCCACATTTCATAGACACGTGGTTGGCTGAAGGAGGCATAGAGGGTCAACAAAATCACTCAGCATCCACTTCGATGAAGGTCGGAGAACTCGGCAGTGGTTACCAATCAACAGCACTTCTGAAAATACCGCTCGATCAGATACCTTCACCTTCGAATGCTCGTGTTACAAATGCGGAATTGAACATGTGGGCTCTTGTAGGATCGGATACGAATACGCAAGTTGCAGTTCGACCGGTACTACAAACTTGGACCACTGGCCTCAATAATTCCACCTATGATGGTCTGAATCCATGGACTCTGGACGGAGGACGTTCCATAGGAAACGATGTTGGCCAACTCAGCGATCTGAGTACTTCAGCAAGTGCAGATTGGATGGATTGGGACGTTACAGAACTTGTTCAAGCAGCACTTGCTAACGGCGATTCCTATCTCTCGATTGCTCTCATGACAAG
>JAKMFY010000058.1 GCA_022425185.1 Candidatus Poseidoniaceae archaeon
ACAGTCGACCATCAATCCGTTGAAGACAACACTGTTACGATGCGAACACGAGATGACGGTTCTCAGATTCGGATTCCAATTGATGAATTACCGTTTCTATGAACGGAAGAAGCACCTTCAAGAACCGCCGACATGATGAGTCAATATGAGCGGTGCTTCAGACTGGACAGAGCGCCATCGTCCGATGTCAGAGCATCAATTAGAAGGAAATGAAATTCAACGGCGTCAAATTCGCGAATGGCTTGATGGTTGGGTTGCTGGTAATCCAAAGAAGAAAGGAATACTTCTCGTCGGTCCTCCTGGTGTTGGTAAAACCACAGTCGCACGTGCAATAGCACATGACATGGGTTGGACTGTTATTGAACTCAATGCAAGTGATTCAAGAAATGCAGTAGCTATTCGAAAAGCTGCAACGCAGGGTTCCACGCATCGTTCTCTATTCCACGACCCTAGTAAGCCACAACAGAGAACGCTCATTCTCCTCGATGAAGTCGATCATATAGGAGGTGGATTACGCCCTGTTAGTGAAGATCGCATCAAGAAAGAACTTGAAGAAGAATCAGTAAGCCTTTCTGGTGACTCAGGCGGGAAAGCAGAATTATTGCGTCTCCTTGAAGCAACAAAGCAACCCGTCATTTTGGCTTGCAATGATATTATGGGATTGTGGGGTCGCTCATCTTCGACATGGAGAAATACCAAAGATCGCTTTTCCAAACATCTTGTCACAATTAATTTCGATCGTGTATCGAATGAGGCTTTACGCCGTATTGCTCGAAGAGTTCTTCGTGAAGAAAACATTGATTTCACACAAGATGCCATAGAATCACTCATTGATGGAAACCATGGAGATTTACGGGCATTGGTAAGAGATTTACAAGTTCTCTCGACTGGATCTGTTTCTTCATTGACTCAATCACAAGTTGCTGAGCACCTTGATGCCGGAGTACGTGATGTCACAACAGAAGTCTTTCCTGGTATGGAAAACCTGTACCGTTCACGTACTGCAGAGGATGCCGTTCAGTTAGGAAGAACGATTGATAAACAACCTTCGGATTTGATGAATTGGGTACACTGGAATAATTCTTCACTGTTTGGTAATGATTCGATTGAGAAGGCTTCCAAGGCTCTCATTGTTGCAGACAAATCCGTTGAAAGCCGATACCGGGATTTAGCTCACCACTCTTCATATTGGACACTGCACCTGTCATCTCTTTCAGCAAGTGTTGCGAATTCCAAGCCACTCGAAGGACGTATATACGCCAGTTATCCTCATTATTTGCGCAGATCAGGTTCTTGGACACGGCCTGCTATCATTTCTCATCTCTCTGATATGTCGAAGACCAGCAAATCGACTGTGCGCCGTGAGTTTTTGCCTCTTCTGTCGGCTTTGAGCAGGGAGGATTCTGTAATTGGAGACCCGAATGAATTTGCAATTTCACTCTCTCTTGGCCTCAGTTCACAGGAACATGCAACCCTATGCAACATGCCAGTTAGCAGGAAATCGACAAAGGCAATGATGAAGGCTTTTGATGAGGCTGAGCAGAAATGGAAAGAACCCTTGATTGCTAAAATCATTGAGGAAGTACCTGTCGAAGTGGAGGTCGAAGAAGTCGCTAAAGCGGTTGTCGAAGAACCAACAATTGATTCAGCCCAAAAAACCTTATTTTGATTCATCAATTGGTTCCCTTGAAATCATTCTTTTCAAGCGAGACAATGCTCCACGGTTCGTTTGGTCTTTAGATTCGGATTTCCATGTATGTGGATGGAGAAGAATTACAGCAGTAAGTAATTCCAATCTGCCAAACCACATGAGAATAGAAGTTCCTATCAATGCAAATGAATTCAAGCCCGCCCATGTTTCCGTTGGACCATAGTTTCCAAGTGTTGGTCCAGTATTACCTAAACTGGAAGCGACTAGGGCCAAAATTGATTCAAAATCTTCTCCTGGTATCATCAATGATAAGATAATGGAAGATATTGCAAACAGCCCTATCCAAACAAACAACATTCCTACAATAAGTCCGAGTTGTTGATCACCAACAACTTGATTATTGAGTCGAATTTTTTGTACTTTTCTCGGTTGAGCGATTCGAACGAGTTCTCTCATAGCGACTTTGAATGCGAGATTAATTCTCATCAATTTCAATCCACCACTCGTACTTCCTGCGCACGCACCTACGATCATCAGTACGAAAAGCAAAAGATGGGTGAATACAGGCCACTGCATATAATCAGTAGAGGTATAACCTGTGGATGTTCCAATAGAAACAACATGGAATAAACTGTCGATAAATGAATCAGTAGTTGTATAATCCCGAGTTACTAAGAGAGCGATTGTTATGAAAAGGAATGTCGTGAATATGTACACAAGATAATTTTTGAATTCTTCGTCTTGTGTGGCCTTTTTGAATTGCCCTTCTCTGATAAACCATAACAATGTAAAGTTAATTCCACCAATAAACATGAACAGAATGATGATTAATTCAACTGTGTATGATTCAAAATGGCCAACGCTGCTGTCATAAGTCGAAAACCCACCAGTCGGCATTGTCGTCAGTGCATGGTTTATCGAATCGAACCAGTCAAGGCCCCCTATACCCC
>JAKMFY010000074.1 GCA_022425185.1 Candidatus Poseidoniaceae archaeon
ATCCTAACTTATGGAATCGGAATGATAATTGAACACAGAGGGGATATCGAACTTCGAGAATTCAAGAAGACAAGCGGTCCTGGACAACTAAAAACGGATGGGATATTCTCTATCACACGCCACCCAAATCATTTAGGAGAAGCCATCATTTGGTGGTCGATTGGCGGTTTTGCGGTTCTCGTCGGAGGCCTTGCCTCGTCTTGGGCTTTGATTGGACCTCTCATCCTCACCCTACTTCTGCGATATGTAAGCGGAGTTGCCATGTCAGAAGTCGATTTGATGGAAAGAGAAGGATATCAAGAGTGGGTCGAATCCACACCTGCAATGTTCGCAAATCCGTTCAAAGTCTTGTTGAAGAAAAACGCCGATTGATAAACTAAAGGAGGATTTTATTACTATGCGCCTCGTAACTTTTGCACGTTTTATCCGTATGATAACCAAGAAAGGACCTGCGGATTTAGACAAAATTCAGAACATGGGCCTACTGGCTGTGAAGCTAACTCAAATCTTCGCACTTCGCCCTGACTTGCTTTCTGAGGAAAAGTGTAAGCAACTACAATCTTTGTATCAACGAGCAAATTCAATTCCTCGGGAAGACTCAATGAAACTCATTCATGACCGAGCACCTAATGGTTTCCTCGATGCTTTTTCTTCGTTTGATGAGGAACCCTTTGCAGCGGCGAGTATCGGTCAAGTTCACAAAGGAGTCCTCAAAGATGGCACAAATGTTGTTGTGAAGATTATCAAGGCTGACTTCGAAAAGTCCTTCCGAAAGGACGTGATTAGAATGAAGCGATGGCTACGAATTGGTCTCTTCCTAAACCCACGATTGAGAAAAGTTGGAAATCCAGTGGGTCTTCTCCAGCACGTTGAAGATTATACGTTGAAAGAACTCGATCTTCGAAACGAGATTGAAGGAGCTGAACTCTTACAACGCAAGGCGAAAGAAGTCGAACATCAATTTCCTATGCCACTCTTGTCATTCCCTCGTGTTTGGCCTGAACTTTCAAACCAACACATCCTCGTGATGGAACACATTGAATCCCCAACACTGGAGGATCGGCTCGCTGAGGGAACCATGTCTTGGGACAATCTTCTGCAACTCTTCCGGATTCATGGAGCGTTCATGTTTGGGATAGGAACCTTCCATGGAGATCTTCACCCAGGTAACGCAATGGTCGATGACGAAGGCATGTTCACATTCATTGACACTGGAGCAATATCCCATGCTCCTGACAAAGTCCGTTCAGCCCTATTTGGATTCTTTTTCCATCTCGCTAAAGGGGAACTCGATCAATCGTTCGAAGCAATGCTGTTGATGGCAGATACACCTCCCAGTGGTGCAGCCAAAGAAAAATACATGGAAAGTATGCATGAAATTTATACCGGATTTATTGGGAAGACGGTCAGTGAAGTTTCTCTTACTCAGCAGATGATGAAAACGGTTCGATGTGCAGTTCTTGCGGGTTGTCGGTTCGGGGAAGAAGCATTTCCAATCATCCGTTCGCTAATGTACATGGACGGAATGGTTCTTCGTGGCCAACCAAACGTGGATCTCATCACATCAATGGGCCCATATCTTGATGAATTCGCATCGATTGTGAAATTACCGTACTCTGAACAATCAAAAACAAACCAAGATTCGGCAAACCCTTCCTTCTGAGATGGTAAATTGAAACCAACGGGCTAATTGGGGCAAAACGTCGCTTTATAAGCCGAATCCGGTTAGTCAGACCATGCCTAACAACAACTCACAACGCGTCATAATTGTCGGCTCAGGTCCCGGCGGCCTCGCCTCTGCTTTGCTTCTCGCTCACTCAGGCGTTGACGTAACCGTTCTCGAAAAGGCAGAAGCCGTCGGCGGACGAACAAGACTCTACAAAAAAGACGGATTCACGTTCGATAGAGGTCCAACTTTCTTCCACTATCCTGAAGTCATCGAAGAAATCTTCCAAGCAATTGGAAGAGATGCTCACAAAGAACTCGGCCTGATGCCCCTCGACCCAATGTACCGATTGGTGTTTGGCGCAGGTGGCCACATCGATGCTACAAGCAACCTCGATGAAATGACAGAGCGAATTCGTGAACTGGCTGGTGACAAGAACGCTAACGGTTTCAAAAATTACGTGAAACAAAATCGAAAGAAGCTTGACCTGTCAAAACAATGCCTCCAGACCCCTTGGTCAAGCCCATTGGATGTACTTTCAAGGCGTGCTCTACGAGTAGCAACGGTACTCAAGCCGTGGGCAAGCGTTGCTGGCGATCTCGGAAAGCACTTCTCCGACGAACGCATTCGATTGGCAATGTCATTCCAAACAAAGTACCTCGGAATGAGCCCGTTCCACGCACCCTCACTGTTCACCATTCTCGCCTTCTTAGAATATGAACACGGGATATTCCACGCTAAAGGCGGCCTCGGAAGCATCACCGCTCGAATGGCAGAAATTGCAGAAGAGATGGGTGTTAAAATCCATCTTAACACTCCTGTAAAGTCGCTGATATATGAAGGAAAAACTGTTACAGGAGTTCGTATTGAAGGAAAAGAAATGCTTGCCGACAAAGTCGTTGTCAATGCAGACTTTGCCCATGCTATGACCACTCTTGTTCCTGACGAAAAGCGAAAGAAGTGGTCCAACAAGAAGCTCGAGAAGAAAGGTTACTCTTGCTCTACATTCATGCTGTACCTCGGCGTCGACAAGAAGTACGATCATCCGCATCATCAAATCTATGCATCTTCATCCTACGAGAAAAACTTGGAAGATATCACCAACCATAAGCTCACGTGGGATGACCCGTCTGTTTATGTGCAAAACGCATCCATTACCGATGATTCTCTTGCCCCAGAAGGCCATTCAACCATCTACGTCTTGGTACCAGTTCCTAACCAACACGAAAGCATCGTTTGGGATGACATTAAAGCTGATTTCCGAGAGACCATCGTAAAGCAGCTGGCGAAACTCGGCTACGATGATATCGCAGACCACATCGTTTCTGAGACCATCATCACCCCAGATGACTGGGGTGCATCCGACATCTACAGAGGTGCTGTGTTCAACCTAACTCACGACCTCAAGCAAATGCTATGGCGACGTCCTCACAACCGATTTGAAGAAGCAAACAACCTCTACATCGTTGGAGGAGGCACGCACCCAGGAAGTGGCCTACCAACCATCTTTGAAAGCGCAAGAATCAGCAGCAAACTCGTTCTCGCTGATCTCGGCTTACGTCCTGACTGGAATGGCGTCGACTCTTGGTTCAAGGACGTAAAACGCCCCAAGGTTTCTGCCCGGACCGTTGCTCCAAACCCAAAGAAGGAAAGCGTCACAACTAGCAAGGCCTGAGTGATGAAATTTGCGAATTTTTGGCGTCCTAGTAGTATTACTCTTGCTGTCCGGTTGCATTGACCCGGTTACCGAAGAAGGTAGAGTATTCACGCTACAAACTCTCGACAGAGTCGAAGACGCTGGAGCAAACTACTCACTGAAAGAGAACCTCTCACAAGGTCCTGTCCTGATTCTCTTTATCGGTGTCGGATGTATTGGATGCAAAGAATGGACAGACGAACTACGGTCAAGCCACCAGGAATGGATGGATATGGATCCGCCTCTTCAACTGGTTTCTATCGAGCGATACCCGTCTTTTGAGTCGCAAGAAGATGTGGCTCTTGAATTCGGATCTCCAGAAAGTAATCACTACACTCCTTGGCCGATAACGTTGCCCTCAGATGAAGATCCTATTCGTAAATACGATGATGAAACTAAACTCAGTTCTTCGGTTTTCGAATATTACGGAATGCCAGGAACTCCCACTCTAATGCTCATCGATGAAGATGGTGTAACGCAATGGAAAAGTTCCACGTATTATCCTGATTCCGAATCAATATCGGAAATTGAAACACAATACAAGGACTTGATTTGATGGCGGACATACTCCTCCTCTCAGCACTCGTTTTAGCCTCAATGTGGGTTGGACCCTTCTGGCTGCTCATGATGATTCAACCATACGAAGAGAGAACCCAGAAGTGGATGAGTGGACCATGGTTCGTCCTTGGACCACTCGTATCCTATCTCGTCATTTTGATGATGAATCTTGGAGCCCTTGCTGATATGATGGGAGACGGTACTCTCAGTGGTTTTGTTGAAGCTTTGGCAGATATTCTTGGAACTGAGGAGGGAGCAGTCCTTGCATGGACACACTTTGTCATCGGGGATATCATCACAACTCGATGGATTTGGAAACGAAGCATAGAGACGGAAATAAACAAAACTGTAACCCAGACGGCTGTACTATTCGGAGTCGTGTTGATGCCAATCGGTCTAGCCATCCACCTCATATCCGTACAACTGAAGAAGGCAGAGAACACGCATTCATAACCAAAAAAACCGGAGTTGAAAATATGCAAGCAGAAATCACTCTAGATGAAGCATATCTGCAGTGTGAAGAAATCTGTAGGAAAGCATCCTCTACTTTCTTTGCAAGTTTCTCAGCGCTACCGATTAAGAAAAGAAAGGCAGTACACGCAGTTTACGCATTGTGTCGATATCTTGATGACATAGCAGACGGCGATAC
>JAKMFY010000082.1 GCA_022425185.1 Candidatus Poseidoniaceae archaeon
CGTTAGGGATGATTTGACATCATCAGGCTCATCATAAGTCAATTGGATTTTTGAATTTTCAATTGGAGTTTTTGTTTCACTATGAGCCCAAGCCCCAGCACCTAAATTCAGTTTCGAGGCCCAATCGCCATCTTTTCGACCACCCTTCTTAGCAACTAAACGACGTTTTCCATCAGATGTTGTCGATGTTCCAGCAATAAGATCTTCAGAATCAGAGCCCATCTGCGGTAAGGCCTTGATAATCGTGGTGGGGGTAATTCCATGCTTCTCATTGTAAGCATGCTGCCGCACTCTTCTCTCCAGTGTTTGGCGGATACTCGCTTCCATGGCAGGACTCATTCCATTCGCATACAACAGAACACGACCATTTTCGTTTCGAGCTGCACGTCCAATGGTTTGGAGTAAAGAGCGTTCATTTCGCAGGAAGCCTTGGCGATCAGCATCGAAGATGGCTACAAGACTGACTTCTGGAATATCCAATCCTTCTCGTAGGAGATTGATTCCAACAACAACATCGATGTGACCAATACGCAAAGCGTTGAGAATCTCAGTACGCTCAATGGTATCGATTTCAGAATGCAAATGGTGGGCTTTAACACCCATACGGTTGAGATATTCTGCAACCTCTTCTGCGAATTTAATGGTTAAGACAGTAACCAATGTACGCTCTCCTCGTTCGATTCGCAGATTGATCTCTGAAAGAAGATCTGCGATTTGTCCTTCAGTTGGACGAACTTCGATGTTTGGATCAAGCAGACCAGTTGGTCGCAATTCCATCTTTGCAATACCTTGGATGTTCAGAAGTAAATCGTACATCGTTTCAGAATCAGGATGCTTCTTCGCCTTCGCATGGGCTGGTTTTGCACCACCTGCTGAGGCAACGTGTTCAAGACCAAGAGGAACCTTCTGTCCTGTAATTTCACACAAATGACGTAGTTCACGCTCACCCGGTGTAGCAGAAACATAGACCATCTGAGGAACAAGGTGTTGGAACTCAGGCATCTTAAGTGGACGATTGTCTGCGGCTGTTGGTAAGCGGAAGCCGTGCTCAATCAAACTGTCTTTCCTTGATTTGTCACCGAAATACATTCCTCCGACTTGGGGTAGCGTTACGTGAGATTCATCCATAATGACGAGGAATTTCTTCGGGTCTCCGTGGAATTGACGGGCGCATGCAGAAAAGAAATCGAGTAAACAATACGGTCGTTCGCCAGGTTCTCGGCCATCAAAGTGTAACGAATAGTTCTCAATGGCTTGACAATGCCCAATCTCACGAAGCATCTCGAGATCGTACTTTGTACGCTGTTCAAGTCGATGTTGCTCAAGTGTACGTCCAGCCATTGCAAACTCAGTCAAACGCAATTCCATCTCTGTTTCAATGCTCTCAAGAGCGCTTTCGAAACGATCTTCACTGGTCATGAAGAATTCCTTTGGATGGATCCAAGCCTCATCAAGCGTGTCCAGAATCTCCCAAGAGACAGGATCGCATACATGCACATCAGTGACGCCATCCAAATCGAAACGAATTCGCAAAGGATCATCACGAGAAGGCATCCACACATCGAGGACTTCTCCTCGAAGCCGACATTCACCTCTAGAAAGGTCAGTCGTAGTACGAGTATACTGTAGTCCAACCAATTCACGAATCAAGTCAGTTGGTTCAATCTGTTGTCCGCGATGAACACGAACGTGATGCTCAAGGAATGTTTCGGGTGGATTCAAACCGTAAATACACGATACAGATGAGACGATAACACAGTCTGGACGACTGACTAGGCTCGCTACAGCTGCAAAGCGCTCTTGTTCAATTCGTTCGTTGATTGACATTTCTTTATCGATGTACAAATCACGCTTTGCAAGATAAGCCTCGGGTTGGTAGTAATCGTAGTGAGAAACGAAGTATTCCACAGCATTTTCAGGAAAATAACCTGCAACTTCATGATACAATTGGCGAGCAAGTGTCTTATTGTGACTGAGAATAAGTGTTGGAATGTTCAATCGTTCGATTAGATTCGCCATTGCAAAGGTCTTCCCGCTTCCAGTAACACCGAGCATAATACAACGCTCTTGGCCATTCTCAAGTTGATCGATGAGTGTTTCAATAGCTTTGGGTTGATCTCCGGATGGTTCAAACTCACTATGGAGATTAAATCGCTTTACTGAAGGATGGAGGTGCTCCAATGCTGCACCTTCTAATGCCTTGGACAAATCGAACGGGTCACGCTCCTGTAAGTCGATTTCTGAGACTTCTTGGTCTGCGATGTGCTCGAAGGCACCATCGTCATCCCACGTCTCGGTCATGGTTGTCCTTGATGGCAACCCTTCAAGAACATGCGTCTAAGGAAGATACAATCCACCATTAGCATGAAGAACAGAACCTGTGATGTATGCAGCATCATTACTCAATAAGAAAGAGACGATTGAAGCCATATCTTCACCAGTTCCGATTCGTTTGAGTGGTACTTCTTGGATGCGTTGTTTTCGTTTTTCATCCGAATCGCCAGCGAGAATATCGGTATCGACATAGCCAGGAGCAAGAACGTTGACTCTTTTTCCTTCCGGGCCAACTGCAAGAGCAAGAGAACGTGCCCAGGTGCTCAGAGCAGCCTTTGAAGCCGCATAGTCGGCGCCATGAGGGGATCCACGGGTTGCAAGTTGAGAACTGACAACAACCATACTTGCTCGTGGTGCAAGGTGTGGTTGAACTACTTTCCAAACGTTGACTGCGCCTTCGAAGTTCGCTTTCATCGTATGTCTCAAGTGTTTCATTTCCATTTCTTGAGCAGGAACACGATCATATGTTCCATGATTGAGAATAAGTGCTTC
Organism: Candidatus Poseidoniaceae archaeon; assembly: GCA_022425185.1. Taxonomy (GTDB): domain Archaea; phylum Thermoplasmatota; class Poseidoniia; order Poseidoniales; family Poseidoniaceae; genus MGIIa-L2. The sequence continues at coordinate 2,827 of JAKMFY010000082.1, forward strand.
AACGGTTCGATGCATCCATGGATGAATTCCCAATAGGCCAACTTCAGCATCATCAGAACAGTCGACCTTGACGGCTAACGCATCTCCACCAGAGTTACGAATTTCATCAACAACCATTTCCGCTGGCTTTGAGGACGTGTTGTAGGTTAGCAGGACATCATAGCCATCAGCAGCCAAACGATGGCTAATAGCGGCTCCAATACCCCTTCCCCCACCTGTTACGAGAGCAACTGGACGAGAGGTCATACTATGCCCACGCGCAACGTATTGATGAATTCATTGTAAAAACTGAGCAAGTTGAGGTGGCTGCCATCCATCTGGCTTGAGCACCTTTCCATCTTCTCTTCGAATCACCTTGCCATCGACAAGTTTCGCCATATTGCTTCGATGAACTTCATTGAAGGCATCATCATAGATGCCTTGCATACCATGATTGATGATCGTTCCAGCGAGAATGTATCCAATGTCTGCTAAAGCGTCCAAGACTTCGACAAGATCACCCGCACGAGCAGCTTCTGCATACTCTTGGACTTCTTCCATCAGAAGCTTAATTCTCAACTCAATCAATTCATCAGGACCAAGGTCTGGTGCATCGAGTTTTGGGATTTCAAAGGCTTCATTGAATTCAAGAAGAGACTTCACAATTGGGTTCATAATTTCAATACAACCGATTGGGTTCATCAATCTTCCATTACAAGTGAATGGCTTCAAGGGTTGAGATTACTTACGGATTGATTGTAAACGGAACGAACGATAAGGACAAATGCGAAGATGACTGCAGAAACGAGCGCAATCATGGATCCGCTACCTGTTTCCAATTCAGATGAAAGGTAGATGCCTAAGATGACTGAGGAAAGTCCAAAAATCTGTGTCCATATGATGCAACTTCTGTAACTTTTACCAATCAATTGAGCGGTTGCAGCAGGGGTGACGAGAAGTGCAGTGACGAGTAATGTTCCAATCACCTGCACCATTGACACAACGATTGCCGCTATTGTTACACTAAACCAAAGACCAATCCAACGAACTGGCAGGCCTTGAACACGTGCAGCAACGGCATCGATTGTTGTAGCAAGAAGAGCATCGTGTAGGACGAAGAGGGAACCAAGGCTCAGTACACAGACAATGACGATAAGGTCGAGATCTTCATAGTCGATAAGTAGGAGATTTCCAAAGAGGTATCCTTCGATGTCCGATGTAACTCCACCGCCCCATATACGGAGCACAACGAGACCAAGAGCAAGCATGCCCGTAAGGAAAATCGCAATGGAAGCATCACCTGTAAGTAAATCACGTTCCTGCAATTCATGAATCATTATCGCTGCTATAATACTGAACACAAGAGCATACCAAAGGGGAGCGGCTGCACCTAGGACGATACCGATTGCAACACCCCCAAAAGAAACGTGAGCAAGACCATCTCCCATAAGTGCAAGATTTCTCATCAGCAAAAATGAGCCATAGAATCCTGCTACGATGGTGACAAGAAATGCAGCAATGAGAGCACGATGAAACATTTCCAATTCAAAGAATGCAGGGAATGTATCCCCAGGCATAAACGGTGCGAGTGGCTCAAGGAAAAAGCCGAGGAATTCAACCAATGGTTCACTGATAGCCATCATTCTTCCTCCTGGTCATCTGTTTGATGGACGTGTTTAATCCCTCGTAAGCCTGCGAGATCAATCAAATCAGGAAGGTTATCAGGATGTCCATCGTATTGTATGCTTCCATCGAGGTAAACGACACGATGCGCCGATTGTCGAATCGCTGCCATATCGTGCGAGACTAAGAGCAAGGTCTTCTCTTGTTCATGACAGAGTTTATCCAGTAACTTCAAAATTCCATTTCGTGCATTCCGATCAACGTTTACGAGAGGTTCATCAAAAATGAGAACCTCAGCATCGGATGCAAGAGCTCGACCAATGACTGCCCTCTGGCGTTCTCCACCAGACAACCGAGCAATGTCTTTGTCTGCAAGATGTGAAATTCCTGTTAATTCCATAGCCTTCTCTATTCGTTCTCGCTTTTTCTTTGAGCGGGAAGGAAACAATTCGATTCGAGAGACAGTTCCCATGGTGATGAGTTCCCTGACCGTCATACGCATCTTTGTTGGAATGTTCGCTGCAGTTTGGGAGACCCATCCTACTTCTCCTCGGAAGTTGGTTGGATAAGGATTGAATCCAAAGACCTCAATCTTTCCTTTTGTTGAATTTAAGATACCTAGAATCGTCATCAGGAGAGTGGTTTTTCCACCACCGTTCGGTCCTACGATACCAACGAATTCGCCTTTATCGATTTCGAGATCAATATTCTCCAATACAAGTTTCCCTGATCGATTAACATAGAGCCCTTCAATGGAAATCACTGTAGGGTTCCAAATCTTCTTTGGGCTCGGGGTCGAATCGCTCAAGTAATCACCTCAGAGCAGTTGGCAGACGAAAGCATCCACAAACGTGCTCAGGTATTACGGACTCTTCGTGTCTCCGTCATCAACTTAACCCCTATGAAGAGGAAAACAACAGAAACAAAGATGATTGGTATAGTGTCCACTACGTGCATAAGTTCAACTCCCTATTTTTCAGGTTCTGTTTAACAGCCCAATCCAGTCTTTAGATTGTCAAGATTCTTCTGCATCAAGGACAAATAATCATCATTTGAATCCTTAGGTGCAAGTTCCATTGTGTACAGTGTTAAGACCGATACGCCATCAGGCATTGTAGATGACTTGGTTTGATCGACGATGCTGTTTACAGCAGTAACATCAGTGTATTCTTCTACGAAGAGAACACTAATTTCATCATCACCAATCTTCTCAACTACCTTTGCGATATCAGCAGCACTTGGCTCACCTTCAGGATCAAGTCCGTGAACAGTCACGAATTCGATATCATAGCGGTATGCCACGTAGGCGTATGCGTTGTGATTAGCAGCAACAGAGTTCTTGGTACATGTTCCACCATCACCGAAAGCAGCCTTGTAGCCAGAATCGATCTTGTCGAGACTCATCATGAATGCATCTGCATTGGACTGGAAGGTGTCAGCAAGGGCTGGGTAGGCCTTCTTGAGTTCTTCTAGTACGAAACTAGCTTGTGCCTTGAATGCAACAGGGTCAAGCCAGCTGTGTGGGTCGTACGCAAGTGCTTCTTCGTCACCATGGTCATCATGGTCATCATCACCGTGGTCATCATGATTGCTGAGATCATCACCATGGTCGTCATGGTCATCGTGGCCTTCATGTCCATCGCCTTCCATGAGAATAAACATCTCAACGTCGTGTGGAATTGCGAATCCATATTCGCCTTCCGCTTCAATGTGGATAACAGCGTATCCAACGCCTTCTTCTCTATCCAATTCTTCCATTTCATGGATGAAGTGTTCAAGTTCAGTTACGTTGAGGTTACCGTCCATGTTAGTATCAGATTCGTTCCATATTGCTTGATAGACTTCTTCTTCATCATGGTCATCATGCCCACTTGATTCAGTCCACATCAATCCAGCAGCCTCACAATCAGTTTGGTTTGCATAGGACTCATTTACGGCATGGAGTGTCATGTCATAGCAAACCATGTCGGATTCATGTTCATCATGTTCATCTTCCATAGATTCCATGAATTCATCCCAGGAGAGCATGCTATCGTTGTTCGTATCGAACATTTCAAGTGCCATTTCTGGAGTCATCTCCTCGTCATGATCGTCATGGTCACTGTGATCATCATGGTCATCTCCGTGGTCATCATGGTCATCTCCGTGGTCGTCATGGTCTCCGTGATCGTGGTGAGCGTGTGCTCCACCCATCTTTAGGGCAACCATATTGAAGGTTGAGTGATCTTCATCCTCTGTTTCGAATTCAACAACGTATTCGCCTTCTTCGAGTTCGTAAATGTAGACAACTGTGTCTTCAGGGCATCCTGTGACTTGTTCTATCTTTTCCATTGGTTCTGCATGGTTGTGGTCATCGTGGTCACCATGGTCATCGTGATCTTCATGGTCAGAATGGTCAGCATGATCGTCTTCAGCATGGTCGTGGTCATCGAGGTCATCATCTGCATGATCATCTTCAGCATGGTCGTCATGATCATCATCAGCATGGTCGTCATGATCATCATGGCCTGGGAATGTTATTGTGTGCGTCACGTGCTCAGCATGGAGCTCAACATCTTCAGCATGTCCTTCTTCATCGGAAAGTTCTGATGTTTCGTATGGTCCCTCTGCAAGGTGTTCACAAAGTTCTCTCAACAATATTCCTTCGTAATCGAGTGCGCTTTCGCCTGTGGGCAATGCGTGTGTTGCGAATGAGGTTGGTTTGTCGTCACCTAGCATGTCAAGAGTTGCATCAACCCAAGTTTCGAGTCCTAGACCGTGATAGAAGAACATCTCAGAATCCTTCAATCGAACGAGATCCGCTGCGGATGGTTCGTAATCGTGAACTGGTACATTCGAAGGTGAGAGGACCTCCACATCCATTGTGTCTCCAACGATTGCAGAAACCAGTTGTCCAACGTGATACGTTGAAGTCATGATTGTTACATCATCATCATCATCTGTGCCAAGACATCCTGCTAGGCTTGAGAAAATCAGGATACTTGCGGTCAAAAATACTTGCATTGTTCTCTTACGCATGGAGTCTCCGAATGTTATTACATATTTAATACAAGTTAATAATTATCCTTTTGAAAACTATTATTATCGCGTACACTAT
>JAKMFY010000091.1 GCA_022425185.1 Candidatus Poseidoniaceae archaeon
ATCGATGATGTCTTTCCAAGTGGTTACGAATTTAACCCAACACAAGAACATCTCGATGATGCATTAATGACTGCAGCAGTTGCTGAGACGACAGGGATGCATAGGGTGACCGTTTCCTCATCTTCGACAAAGGAAGACATTCCTAGCCCATTCCAGACGCTGAATCGGAGGTATCCTTGATGCAGCATGAATTTAGATTTAGCAATGAGGTTCATGAGGTGACGCTTGAGCGTACGCCTAAAATTTGGACATTCGCCAACCATTGTGCCCATCCAAGAGAAGATGGCCGAGTTAGGATTTATTTCGAAGACGGAACAAAAGCCTGGGCTCATGTAGCGAAAGTAGGTGATGTGTGGTGGGTTCACCATAGTGGCCATATCTATACACTTGAGCGAATTGAACCCGGTGCAAGTGCAGACGAACAACATGGTGGCTTAGTCGCTCCAATGCCAGGAACAGTCCTAGAAGTCCTGGTATCTGAAGGTCAATCCGTAGAAGCTGGTCAAACTCTTATGATTTTAGAAGCCATGAAAATGGAACATAGAGTTGTAGCATCAGAAGATGGACTCGTCACAAAAGTATCGTTTTCAGCAGGGGATCGTGTTGAACAAGGCGTAAGTCTTCTGGAAGTAGAAACAAATCAATAGATGTAGAAGGCTAATTCTAGGGTTGATAACTTATTCAAACGTACAGAAATTGCTTCTCTCATTCATCAAACGGTTGCCATTCGCCCTCGCCATCGAAACGCCAGTACCAACGTGAATTGGCATTCCATTGCAACCATTCGTATCCGTTATCATCGAATTCACCATTCAGTTCAACGCTCGGTCCAGTAGGGATACTCATTGACGGCGTTGTAGGTGGAGGGGTAAAAGTCTGTGATGGTTCAGGAATTGAAGAACCTCCATATCCAGAGTAAATCGGCTCGTTAGTTTGTTGGTTTTGAACATCTAAATCCTGTAATGGTTGTGTTTCATATCCATTCATGCCATACTGAACGCTTTCGATTGATGGATGGTATTGGGTTGTATAACCGAGAGGTTCTGGATTGAAGTAATTAGTCGCTTTTGCAGGTATTGATGACCCGCTATTGGAAATCGATGAAACTAAAAATCCACATCACTACTTACGTTACTTCAAAAAATAACAAAGAAAAAGAAAAGAGGCCCAACCGAAGACCTGGATCTTCGGTTGGGCGGCTGGCTGCGTGTTTAAGCGTCTATACGCGGCAGCAACACTCGTCGAACGAGTCTAAGATCAAAAGATCAAGCGCCTCAAAGGTGCTCGATGCCTTGCTTCTTGACGTTAGCCTTCTTGATCTTGTCTGGAAGCCACGCTGGGCCGCCTGCTGGCTTGTCGACCATTGAGATCGAGCCAGTGAAGACGTGTACACGCTTGGTGCCACGCTCTCGTAGGCGGATGTTCGTGTGTCCACGGGTTGCAGCTTTGAGGGCCGCTCCTCGTGGTTGCTTGCTAGCAAATACTTGGCTGGTGTCTTTACCGTTCTCCATGAGAACGAAATATTTCTTGTCTGACATTTGGATTTCCTCCAAATCATAATCAGAACCCATAGTTATTATATTTTTCGCCGAAAAAAGGCAATACTGCTCAACATATTGCCCTCAGTACCCCTTTCCAAACGCAGTTTTTGGCCGAAATGGCCTACTGGATGGCCTAAAATTCGGCACCTGCGAGCGTCTTCGTGTCAAGTACTCCAGGAATTTGACGAATCGACTCAACAACTGCTTTTGCAATTGAGGAAAGATCGGATGCCTCTAACTTTACAATGACGTCATAATCTCCAAAGAGTACGGTTGCATCTGAAACAGATTCTAGTTGTTGTAAGTTTAGGTACACATCATGTTCTGCACCTGGAGACACATTCAGCAGTACATATCCTATAGCCATCGTAACCGTTCATTGCACTTTGACTTAGAATAATATCTCATCGGTTGTATTTTCTAGGTCTGTTAGCAATGATGAGTGTTGATTGCGTAGTTCTTCCCACTGGGATTCAGTCCAATCTTCAGGACATTCTCCTCGAAGCCATTGAACAAATGCTTCCTCTGTCCATCCATCTGGTATTGCAGTAGAAGAGGTTTCTAGGCCCGGAAGTGATGCTTCTGCTTGAGCTATTGATGCTGATGTGAGTTGCTCAAAATCTTCCAGTGATTCATCAGTAGCCCATTTTTCGACGCTTTCTTTTCTTCGCTGAAGGACGAGCGTCATTCCGATTACGGCAACAAGGAGAAGGACAACGTAAATCCACATTGATTGGGAACCTTCGGTTTTTGTATTTCGATCATCCGCACTTGAGGCATTACAGTTTACAACGCATACATACGGTTCAATCAGAATTGGAGTACTTGATTGCCATTGTCCGTATTCATTATCTGAATCACTACAATGAACATCGATACGAATTGAATCTGCTGATTCATTGAGATTACGTGGTAATGGCCATTGAAGTGTACTTATCCCATTCTCGTTTTGTGTTTGGATAGGATTGAATGTTCGATTCCACAAATCGGTTGAGGCATTCCCTGAATATACGGAAGCACTGCATTCAACATCATTTAATCCGTCAAGGTCAGTAACCTCTACTTGGAAAACCAAATCAGTACCAGCTTGTATCGATTGCGGTGCTGTACCGTTCACAATAGGAGGTGCATGGCGGAACAGCATAGGAATTTGACTTGTTGCAAGATACCCATCAATTGTTTTTGTTACCAATTGAATCGAACCAGTTTCAGAGGCAAATGAGCCATCGAGTTGGAGTCTAAACCAATAGGTATCCGCATCATTGATCGATTCCATGCAGTTGTTTGAGGTTAAACTCCACGTAGGGGCCTCTATTGGAGGTGCTGAAACAGTCCAGCCCAATTGACGCAAGGAGAGGTCAATTGTTTCCATTGGACGATTGCTTATGATTTTCGCACCAAGGACCGCAGTATGACCAAACATGAGTTCACTGATTTGCCCATCCTCATTACATGGCATCATTTCAAGGATTAATGGAGCATTTAGGAAGAGTGGTAATGACGTGCTTGAGGATGATGTTGCTCCGTTTGAATCTTGAATAGTGATATCGAAGAGGATATCTCCCGATTCAAGAGATTCGCTTGGAGGATTGAGTTTGATGGTTACTTCGGCTCCACCTACTTGCCCTTCTATTGGTAATGTAATGCTTCCAAATCCAGGCCAAGCGAGCACAATATCTCCTAAATATGTACTAG
>JAKMFY010000100.1 GCA_022425185.1 Candidatus Poseidoniaceae archaeon
GTTAACATCTGGTTGGATTTTAACATCAATGAGTTTCGATTCACCGGGAAGTAGTCGAACTCCTGTGGATGGATTGACTCCGGCTCCGGAAGGGTAAGAAAAAGCCACATTCCAATCTTGTGGCAAATTAAGAATTGATGGAGAAATGGAATCAGATATATTTCCAGTATTCTTCAAATTCATCGTAATTTTACCCCATGAACCGGGTATTGCTCCGCTTGTTGAAACTCCTGTTGCTTCGATTTGGTATTCTTCAATACGAGCTGATTGGTCATAAATAATCACAATATCATCAATCCAATAACCGTTACTTGTACCAGAACCATCGCTCGTAAAAGTAAATTTGAATTGGGAATTGGCATGAAGATGTTGGTTGGGATCTACGGGAATGATTGGTGTTGTGTGGCCCATATTAGTATTGGATATTGTCCTCCATTCCCCTAAATTTACATCAACGGTTCCGGCGATGGTGGCCAACTCGTCCCAAGCACCGTTTTGGTTTTTGGCGTATAATTTCAATTCATCATTTGTATCAGCGCTTCCAGTATAGAAAAATGAGATTCCATTTGTCATTAACGGGTTGTATACGACATCGCTGAAATCGAGTACAGGTGTTGTAAGAGAAGTTTGTAGATTGTTACTATACGATCCCATACTACCTTGTCCAATATGGCAAGAACTGCCCATGCTCAGAGCAGCATCTGAACTCATCCCCCACTCTGGTCCGGTATTCCATCCCAATAAGGACGTGCATGTTGAATATGAAAACGCAACTGTATAGTGTCTCGCCAGTATGTCGTTACCAGTATTATCATCGACATCGCTATGACTTGTAGTGACGCGAAATGTATGGTTTCCTGAATAGTTAACGTACACATTGTAAAAGGTTGCAGTGCCTTGCCCACTGCTGGATAAACCGTTCATTGTTATCGTGCGATTGGCCAGTTCAAATTGTTCATATTCATTGTGTAGGATCAAAAGTTCCAGCGTGATTATCCCTGATGCGGAGGTTCCATCGTTTCGCACTGTAACCTCGATATCCATTGGAGTTGAGTTTACGGAGTCAGTGACGTACAATTCTGCAGGTCGGTTGAAATTAGGGATTGGATGGTTTGAAGAAAACATCTTGAATTGATTTTCGTCAGCCACATTGGAATACGTAATTGAGACTTCGACTGGCGAGATGTCAATTCCAGAGTTTTTTGCACTCAAAAAATTCGTATCAGTATCGAGGATTGATGGATCTGATAATGGTTGAAAAATCAAACAAATAAGAACAATCGTCGCAGATAGTCCTCGGCCCATATTATGGTATTCACCCTTGACGTATTTGATTTATTCGTCAGCGGATTCTGATTGAGCCAATCGGAGTTTTTCTTCGCGTTTCTTATCCTTTGCTCGCGCTGCAAAATAAACCGTAAAGGATGGAATGAGGACCATTGAAAAACAACCGACTACTGCAGCTAATGCCCAGAGAAATTCTGTGGCGGCATCAATGGAATATACTTCAATAGATGAAAATTCTTCATTGACAGTTTGGATTTGGATGACTGGTTGGATTGATTTGTTGCCTGGTTCAAGAATCTGAATCAAAAGTTGCGTTGAACCATGAAGATAATCAATTTCTTTCCTCGCCTCCTCTTCAGCCTCTTGTATGTCGTCTGCGTACACAGTACCATTTGATCGTCTTGCTGGATTGGTTGATGTCAGCGACCGCAATTCAATACTCGATTCTTCAGCCTCTATCTCTATGGTATCACTGAATTGACAATGCTCTGAGCATCTAAAGTCCACCTTTTCGCCATCAACTGTAACCTTGGCATCTTCTACTCCTAGGAATTGGTGGCTGTATAATTTAGCAGTATTCGATAATTTTATGATAGCACCTGTGGCTAAATCTTCGACTGTCATATTTACCCATGTTAGATTTTGAGCATCAGTTTCAACGACTGCGGTCCAGTAGGTTTGATTGTTGATTACTTGTTTATCTAATTCTATTTCGTTAAATTCTGTATTCTTTGCATCCGTTTCATAAATGTAGTAATTTGGCGATACGGTGGCTCCGTATACAGCATACGAGAGCATAAATATGAGTGTTAGCGATAGACCAATCAACGTTCGTAAGAGGTTGGGGTTCTGTGCTAGAGCCTTCTTCATTAGTCTCGCCAAACACGCCTGATTGATGAAGACTTGTACTGGTCCAATGGACATTATGCACATCGTTTTGAACAGTTAATCGCCCGTTTTATTCAAATAGGGGAGACAAGTCGGAAGGTTGCTTGGTGTAGACATGACGACGTTTTATGATGTTCCTGCGAACTTTCTTATTCCAGCTGTTGCTGAACAATTGAAGAGCAATGCCTCGATTTCAATGCCTGAATGGGCTCAAGTTGTAAAAACTGGCTCCTCTCGTGAGCGCCCTCCTAGCCAAACGGACTGGTGGCACATCCGCGGAGCAGCAATGTTGCGAAAAATTGCACGACAAGGGCCAATCGGTGTAACCCTCCTTTCTCAAGAGTACGGAGGCCGCAAAAATAACGGTTCAAAACCAAACACACCTGGTGTTGGATCACGTAAGGTTATTCGAGCGATTCTCCAACAACTCGAAGATGCTGGACTCGTTGCAACACAAGCAACACGAGTTATCGAACCAGAAAACAGAGAAGCAACTCAACTCTACTCTGGCCGTGTTATTACGCCAGCAGGTCACAAACTCTTGAACGAAGTTGCTCACGCAGTTCGACCTGATGTTGAAGCAGAATACCCAGGACTCGATAAGTACTGATTGGAAGTGAGTAGGTGGTTTCTATGGTCGATAATACGTCTTCAGAACTTGAAGCATTTCGACTACGACGTCAACAAGAACTTCAACAGCAGTTAGCACAACAAGCAAAGCAACAAGCAGATGCTGAAGTTGAATCTCAGGCAAAAGCTGCAGAGCAAAATGCTCTCGATTCAGCCATGCGAACTATCCTTTCACCCGAAGCCAGAGGGCGTTTGACAAATGTGTCTTTGGTCGATCCTTCCCGTGCTGAGTTACTCAAGAAGCAACTCGTTTCTCTCCATCAAGAATCCAAAATCTCTGTGCCTGTATCCGATGAGCAGCTTAAGAGAATTCTAACCAACCTATCCAAGAGCCGCCGTAGTGCGTCTATCCGTCGAATCTGATGAGGGGTGCTCGAACATGTCAAAAAATAAACCAGCAGCAAAGAAAATTCGCCTCATGAAGGCAGGGAAGCAAAACCGACGTGTACCCGTATGGGTCATGCTCAAGACCAACCGCGGCACAGTTTCGCATCCAAAGCGTCACCACTGGCGACGTAGCAAATTACAACGATGAGGTGACAAGATGGCAAGAGCAGCAACATCCGAACTTATCGTACCACTGAGAAATGCATGGAACATTACACGCTACAAGCGTGCACCTCGTGCCATTCAAATCATTAAAGACCAAGTTATTCGTCATCTCAAAGTAACTCCAGAGGAAGAAATCTACATCGACCCTGAAGTGAATGAGAAAATCTGGGAACGTGGGATTGAAAACCCACCACGGAAGATCAAACTGACCGTCATTCGTCACGATGAACCTGACATTCCTATTGAAGTCAAATTGTACGTGGAGGCATAAATATGGGAAATATTCGACCAAGTTTTATCAAAATTAGAGCCATTCGACTTGTTGAAGAACACGGTGAGAAATTCACAGATGACTTCGATCACAACAAATTGATGGTGTCGCAACTTACAGACGTAAGTACAAAGAAACTACGAAATTGGATTGCAGGCTACGTTACTCGTTACCGCCAACGTCGTACTGATTAAACGGAGTCGGTTCTGTGCCCATTTGGGTTGATTGGAATCGAACACCGGTATCTGTTCACGGGAACGATACTGAACAACTCGAATTATTGATTCTACATTTACGAAATCAACACAATGTACGTCGTCGCTCACTCGTTATGCCCGACCGAGAATCAGGTGGTTTTCTTTTTTTCATCTACCAAGCCTGTAATCCGATGTGGATTGCAGAATTTGTCAATTCTATGGAGGGTAACTAATGGGAGATCGAAGTGACTTGCCTCTTCCATCATCTCCGTATGATCTTGTTATCGTCCTCGTAGGCGTTCAACACCCAGGTAATCTTGGTGCAGTTTGTAGGTCATTACTCAATCATGGTTATGATCGGCTTCGATTGGTAAATCCAGTATGCAGTCCGGATGATATCGAAGCGCGGAATCGTGCTAAACATGCTGGAAGAATTTTAGATAATTGTGAAGTGTTTTCATCTTTTGATGCAGCAGTATCTGACTGTTCAGTTGTTGTGGGTACATCGGGAAAACGGGAAGTTGGTTCTAAAACTCAAATGCGTCATTTCGTGTATCCATGGGAGTTTTCTGATAGGGTATCTACTCAGACTGAGACAGTGGCTCTAGTGTTTGGAGAGGAAGGTAAAGGACTCGATGAAGAAGATTTGTTGAATTGCGATTATCTGGTTACCTTGCCAACTTGGGAAGGATATCCAATAACGAATTTGAGCCATGCTGTCCACACGTTAACCTATGAATTACACCGACATCGAGTACTATTAAATCAAGGAAAAGATGAGGCCATACCCTCTATTGTCCCACTTGAACGAGGAATATCCCCTGAACAACGTGATGTACTTAGAAAAGCCATTATGGACATAGCGAGAAATCTCCCTGGTGGTGAAGAGAGAAGGAAATCGTTTAGTCATTCCATGATCCGAGCCTTACAGCGTTCTGGCCTACTCCGAGACGAAGCAAACAGGATGATCGGTGGACTTGTAGATTCAGCAACTGCTCTTTCATTTGTGGCAGGAAATGATGACTGGCGAGCATCTAGAAGACGTAAGGTAATCCGCGAAGAAGAATAACTAAGGCGTCCATGAGGCCCAACTTTTGGGGGTTTCACGAACATGCATTGCAACGAGTTTCAGTGCAGTTCCATACGAGTTCTTGATGTGTGGTTCTACTTGTTCGAACGCCCATTTTGCTAAGTTTTCCGCAGTTGGAATAAATGGAACAACAAACGTTCTGTGTTCTGAATTAAGATGACCTAATGCTAGTTTAGCCTCTTCATCACCTGAATATACGATGAAAGCGTGATCGACTACATCGTGAATATATTCCATCAGTATTTGACTCACATCGGAGAAATCCATGACCATACCCTCATCACTTACTCCGGGTGCATTTACAATATCCCCTTCAATTTCAGCTTCGAATCTGTATCGATGTCCATGAAAGTGTCTACATTTACTTTTATGATTTGGAACTCTATGGCCCGTATCAGTTTCAACATATCTTCTTATTCTTGTCGTCATTTTTTCACCTCAAAATCCATTGCAGCGCTATTAATACAATATCGCTCACCACCGTGTTTCCTTGGGCCGTCCTTGAATACATGTCCTAAATGAGCATCACAGGTTCCACAACGCACTTCTGTACGTACCATTCCGTGTGTTACATCAATGATTCGCGATATAGACGCTTCTGAGTCTTCGGAATGAAAGGCTGGCCATCCACATCCAGAATCAAATTTCATTTGATCTGTAAACAAGAGGGTTTTACAGACAATACATGTGTAATTTCCCTTCCTAACTTCTTTGTTCAATATGCCAGTAAAAGGCCGCTCTGTGCCATTTTGTTGTGTTACATAAAAAGAAATATCAGACAACGATTCTATGTTTTTTTTCCAGTCATCACTCATGGGCATCACCTTTGTGTTTGGATTCTACTGCCAAGGCATTTGAAAGGATGTTTTCCCAGGGTAACACGTACTGAATAGGATCTATCCTTCCGATTGCATGGAATGCTAGAATCCTTTCAATGTCTGAGCCACTTGTCCCAGAACTCTTACCATCCCTATCAGGATTATAGGAGGTGATGGTATTACCAAGTACCGTATCAAAATCCCATCCAAGTTTCTTTGTAGATTCTAAAGCATCAAGGAGAATGGTCTCTTTATCTCCGTGGAGGAATGGTAAATCGAATTCAACAAGTTCATGATCCCAATTACCAATTTTAAATGCTGCATGAAGAGATTCATAAAATTCTGGTCTACAATCTGGGTAAATTGCATGATCGCCACTGTGAACGCCAAGGGCTAATACCACCTCTTCACCAGATTCTTTGGCTTTTGACAAAGCAAAACCATAGAGAATTGAGGCGAAAATAGCATTGCGATTAGGTACCACTGTCAATTTCATCTGTTCTTCTTCATAGTGTCCTGTTGGTATATCTTGGCCTTCTGTTGTAAGAGCAGAATCAAAGAGTTTCATTGCTGGAGATAGATCTACGATGTGATGTTGAACATCGTATTGATGAGTCTTGCAAAATGCAATCGTTGCTTTTGCCTTCTCAATCTCCACCGAATGTTTTTGTCCATAGATGTAGGAGATGCATGTCGCCTGATATCCGTTTGCTAAATAATGCATCAAGAGGCAGGTTGAATCCATACCTCCGCTAAGAGCGAGAATAACTTGCTTCATAGAATCCCCATCCATTTATGAGTTTGAAGAGATAGTCTCCATTCAGGATTCTTCTTCACTACATTTTCGGTAATTTGGAAGGATTTTCCATTTTCTTCAATGGAATCAGTATCGATGTAGCATGGTTGTAAGAACAAATTGTCAAAGCCTTGCTTTAGATGATCATACATTGAGAGATCCTGTCCACAGTAGACAACTTTCATTTCGTCACCATTTCTTTGCCTTATTGCAACATTGGGATACATTTGATCTTTAGGAGATATGCAAATCCAATCAAGTAATCCATCTGGGATTTCTATTGTACCGTTGCTTTCCACAGCCAAATTAAATCCCCTACGTTTCAATAAGCGGTGTAATGGCCACAAATCCTGAAGCATAGGTTCGCCTCCTGTGAATATTATTCGCTTGCAATCATATTTCATCACTTCAGCAAGAATGTCAATAGAAGTCATATTTTCATGAGTATCAAAATCTGTATCGCACCAAGAGCAACGTAGATTGCAAGAACCAAAGCGAATGAATACATGTGGTATACCTGCATGATACCCTTCTCCTTGGACTGAATGAAAAATTTCTACAATAGGATATTCTTTTGCTAAATCAGAAGGATCGTCCAACACTTCTTGTCCAGATAAAGAACATTGTTGCATAGAATCATCTCTGATTAGAATTCGAAATAAGTTGCATTAGTTCGCTGCGAGCTTCTTGCTTATCAAAGAATACGCCCCTCATAGAACTCGTTGTCATGATTGCATTTTGTTTCTTAACGCCTCTACAACGCATACAACCATGTGCAGCCTGAATGATTACTGCGGCTCCGAGTGGCGAGAGGTTTTCAACCAAATCATTTGCAATCCCGTTAGTAATTCGCTCTTGATTTTGTAATCTCAATGCATGATGTTCAACTATCCTTGCGAGTTTGGAAATACCTACAATTCGGTCTACTGGGATGTATGCTACGTGTGCTTTACCAGAAAATGGTTGGAGGTGATGCTCACATGTAGAATGAAATTCAATATTACTCAGCAACACAATACCATCATACCCCTCAGCGTTGAATGTTGCTTCAAGAATATCCTTTGGATTGGTTTTGTATCCACTGAAAATTTCATCCCATGAATCGATTACCCGCTCTGGTGTTCGCATCAATCCTTCCCTTTTGGAATCTGTTTCCAGATAACTGAGTAATGTGTGTACAGCTTCTTCTGCTTGCTTTCTTGTCGTCAAATCATTCACCTTCTAATCTTCCTTGTCTCTTGTCTATCGTATCTAATTGATCGAGTAATTTCCTACAGGCTGAACGTATGGCATCCGCTACACTGATGAATTTCTTTTCATCACCAACATGGTTTTTCAAGTCATTTAACAATTCACTCGGCATGTCTAAACTGACCTTAGGCATAGCCTACCCATCGTATACGAATATAAGAAGAATACTATGACCTAGACGTAACAATATCTTCCCTTGAAAATTGTTTAGCAGCGTATCGAATAGTCAAGAAAGAAACAAAGATAGAGACACCTATCCAAATTATGACGTGTTCAAGGATGATTCTATCGAGAAGCAATTCTCGTAGGGCTAGTAGGACATTCACAAAGGGTATGGCAAACCAAAATGATTCTACATCATCCAAATTAATGAACTGTGTGAGTAAAATTGGTACGATCATAGCCAAGGTAATTGGTGTAAGTACAGTACCTGCCTCCTTGACTGATTTAGACCTCATTGCTAAAGCAAGATAGAGTGCTACAATCATTGTTCCATAGAGACCCACTGCTAACGTTAACAAGAGGACAGAACCGATACTTATGCTTGGCACATTGACTAAATCCTCGGCTAAGAATGCAATTCCGAACAGTAATCCAGCAACTTGTAATGCAACCCCTACTCCAGTAATTGTAACGACAGCTAACCATTTACCCATCAATAATTCTGAACGAGATAATGGAAGACTCAACAGAGACTCAAGTGTCCCCCGTTCTCTTTCTCCAACCGTCATGTCGATTGCAGGTTGTACCGCAGCGGAGGCAGTCCATAACGCCAAAACGAATGGGATGAATAACGACAAGAGCATTCCTGCTTGTTCTCCTTTAGTTGCCACATCCGCATCTGCAATAATTCCGTCCCATCGTAAAGGATTTAATGTAGAATCAGGATCTAAGCCTCCTGCTTCAATTCGCTCGATTGTCTCATTGGTTTCCCATGTATTTAGGACATCAAGGATTCGGTTTCTTGCCTCTGTCGATTGTTCAGATGTGGAAAGGTATAGTACGGAATAGAACCATGTATCGTTTCTCTGTTCGAGTCTTAATATGGCATCGAATTCATAAGAACGTAGGATTGAAGAATCATTCATAGAATCAGATAGACTTTTGAGTCCATTAGGCAATGGGTCAATTGAAATTGTCATATTGCTCTGATTCAGCCCCAATAAAATCTCTTCATCGATATAATCTGATTGAACTAGTATATCGACTTCCAATTCTTGTAATTCTTGTGCTTCGTTTTGCATGACAAGAGGGAACGCAATAAAGAGGAGTGGGAAAAGCATTAATGGAACAAGAATCAATGCTACAATAGTACGCCAGTCGCGTACGAATTCCATGATTTCTTTCTTTGCTACAATACGCATTTGTGCAAATCGGACCTTACTCATCTTCATTCACCCCGTATTGATGATTTCGTGTAAATAATCGGCGCCATAACAATGCAAACTTCGATGTTTGAATCGTATCTTCTTGACGCGGACGGGCAACTTCTGTTGTAAGGGAAACATAAGCTTCTTCAAGAGAATTCGTATTTGTGTATTGAAGCAATTCTTCTGGCGTTCCATCTGCACGGATGGTTCCATTGTGAACGATGATAATCCGATCACATACTTGTTCGGCCTCTGCTAAATGATGGGTTGAATAGATAACAGTCCCTCCTTCATCTTTGAGTTTCTGAACTAATTTTCTAACGATTCGGGCGGATGTCACATCTAATCCTGCTGTAGGTTCGTCCAACAATAGAATGCTTGGACCATGTGCTAAGGCTCTTAGTAATGCAGTTTTTTGACGCATACCTCTAGAGAAACCTTCTGTATACCGATGAAGGCTTTCCTGCATATCTAGCAATTCAGCAAATCGTATTGTTCTAGACCATGCTAGCGAATCTTCAACTCCATGAATCCTACTGTGGAATCGAATATTTTCCCATGCAGTTAGTTTGGAATACAATCCTGTTGATTCAGGGACTACACCCAATACTGATCGCATCTGGTCCACATTTTGTCCATCTTGAAGATGAACTCTCCCTTTCGTTGGCTTGTAGATACCAGCCATCATTCGTAACAATGTTGTTTTTCCAGCACCATTGCCCCCAACCAAACCGACGATGGATTTGTTTTGGATGTTCAATGAAACATGTTCTATGGCATGAACATCCCCGAAAGATTTACTCACATCAGTGAGGTTAAGGAGATATTCGCTCATATTGAACCCTCGATTACGAGGCTCTTCCGTTCTCAATAGCTACGTCTAAACCAGGATGTTTTTCCTCGAGGCGTTTTGCTCTTGCAAGCGTGTTTCGCAATTCTTGTTGAATTTCTTGCTGTGGTATTCCCATCTCAACAAGGTTCCCGATGAGAGTGAAAGCACCTTGAATTGCCCCTGCGTCAAGGAATGCATCATTCGTTATTTCCCCATGGACTCGAAGAATTTCCAATCGGCTAGCAATGAATTCTGCTTCTTCACGAATTCTTGGACCTGCGATATGCGGCAAGGCTATCAAATGGTCAATACAACTTCTCATCGTTTTAGGGCTGTCGTGAATGACTAAGAGCATTATGCTTGAACTTCCTCTTATCTTTGTTTTAGTTCGACTAAAACACCACCTGTACTTTTCGGATGTACAAAGGCAATTATGGAATCGTGCGCTCCCTTTCTCGGAATTTGATCAATCATTTTTATTCCATTTTTGATAAGGTGGGTAATCATGAGTTCTAAATTATCTACTGACAAACAAAGTTGTTGAATTCCTTCTCCGCGCTTTGCTAGAAATTTTCCTATAGGCGTGTCTGGCCCAGACGGTTCCAATAATTCGATGTTAGGCCCCTTGGTTTCGGATGAAGATAATGGAAAAAATCTGGTTGTTACGCCTTGGTCTTCTACAAAGTCATCTAATCCTTGAGCCTCAAGTCCTAAAATGGTCCAAAATTTACTTCCTTCTTCCAATGTGTTCGTTGCAATACCGATGTGATCAATTTCAATTCTTTGTTTCATATGAATCACCTAAAAGCCACTGGGGGCCATGTACGTTCCAAATACATCCTTCATTGCTCTCATTATTTCGCCCAAAGTCGCATCTAATTTAACAGCTTGAATAACCAGCGGGAATAGATTCTCATCAGTTGAACAAGCTTCTGTGATCGATGTTAATATCGTACGAACATCTTCTGAATTTCTTGAATTCCTATTTGCTGTAAGTCTATGATGCTGCTGTTCGGTAACTTTGGGGTTTAGTTTCATAGGTTGTACTTTGATGTCTTCCTGAAGTACTCCATGATTGACCCCCACAATTTTCCTTGAATTTTTTTCTATCTCATTGAAATATCTGTAGGCAGTAGTATGAATTTCTTGTTGCTGATATCCTTGTTCTATTGCTGACATCGAGCCCCCGAGAGATTCGATTTTGAGTATTTCATTCATCGTTTGAGCATAAATCTCATCTGTGAGGTTTTCGATATGATAGGAGCCAGCAAATGGGTCGACAACGTCTGCGACGCCTGACTCTTCAGCAATAATTTGTTGTGTCCTCAATGCAACAGTGGCACTTTTTTCTGTTGGTAATCCTAGGGCCTCATCGTAACTATTTGTATGGAGGCTTTGAGTACCACCGCAAACTGCTGCCAACGCTTGGATTGTTACTCTACTAATATTATTCAGTGGTTGTTGTGCTGTTAATGATACCCCTGCGACTTGGGTATGGAATCTTAACATAGATGAACGTGGATTTTTTGGATTATATCTCTCAGTCATAAGATCATACCAAAGACGTCTTGCTGCCCTGAATTTTGATACTTCTTCTAAGAAATCATTGTGGCAATTAAAGAAAAATGAGAGCCTAGGGGCAAATTGGTCGATATCTAATCCTTTTTCAATTGCGGATTCAACATAAGCTAAGGCGTTGGATATTGTAAAGGCTAATTCTTGGACTGCAGTAGATCCAGCTTCACGTATATGATACCCAGATATTGAAATGGTGTTCCACTTAGGAATCTGCTCTGAGCAATATTCGAAGATATCCGTAATCAATCTCATCGATGGTCCTGGCGGAAATACATATGTGCCTCTGGCAATATACTCTTTGAGAATATCGTTTTGAATGGTGCCAGAAATTTGGTCCATTGAAACGCCCTGTTCTTCTGCTACGACTGCATACATTGCCAGTAAAATCATTGCTGGAGCATTGATTGTCATGGAAGTCGATACTTTATCGAGCGGTATTCCAGCCAACAATTCACGCATATCCTCAAGGGTTGATATCGATACGCCAACCTTTCCAACTTCACCTTCAGATAAAGGGTCGTCTGCATCTAATCCTAATTGAGTTGGTAAATCAAATGCCACTGAAAGTCCTTTTTGACCTCGATCAAGGAGGAGACGAAAACGCTCATTTGTTTCTTTAGCCGAAGAAAATCCAGCATATTGCCTCATGGTCCATAGACGTGTTTTGTACATGTGTTCGTGAATGCCACGGGTGTAGGGTGGTTTTCCAGGAATCTCACCTTCAATATTGCCAATGTGATATGATGGAACCGGTATGCCGCCCAATGTTTCCCACTTGTCTTTACGAAATGCCACCATGAATCACCCACGACGAGGCAATTCATCAATCCTCGCTTTCAAGTTCAATGTTCGTGTCCACCAGGGCCGTGTGCATGGCCATGAGAGAGTTCTTCTTGCGATGCAGGTCTCACATCAACAACTTCGACACTAAATTCAAGGGTTTCTCCAGCAAGTTTGTGATTAAAATCCACTGTGATGGTATCCCCATCTACGGCAGTCACATTGAATGGTCCAACATCGGACATGAGTGTCATACCGACTTCAGGTTCAATATCTCCGAACATATCCTTGGGAATTGTTTGAATTGCTTCTTCCATCTTTTGGCCGTAGGCTCTATCTGGCTCCAAAGTAAATGTTCTACGTTCACCCTTTTTTGCGCCCATTAGTTCTTCTTCGAAACCTGGAATCATTTGCTTGTGGCCTACTAAAAATGTAAGTGGATCTCGTCCTTCACTGGAATCAAAAACTTCTCCTGATCCCGGTAGTGTTCCTGTATAATGGACTGTTGCTACTGCGTTTGCTTCTACTACTGACATGATATCATCTTCTTGTTGTGAGGGCCCTAACGAGGGTTGTTAGTCGTTCCGCTACTTCTTTGGATATTATGAGTTCTTCTTCCTTAGTCGAGATGAATGCATACGTTTCTTCGACGCCCATTCGTTCTCCTTTAGCCCAAATTTGGCCCAATAAATTTGATCGGTGTTCTTCTGCAACGGTTTCGTCCTCAAGGATATCTTTGGCCGCATACTTGTACTCATTGTACTTTTGTCTGTTGAGTTTCTTTACTTTGGGTTGGCGTCCGCCACGACCATCGTCATGCCTTCTTCTCCTCTTGCCAAATCTCTCAGGCTTTTTGACCTTGGTAGTGATTTGCTTGAACACATTCTTTTGAGATGTCGCTTCGATTTCACTTTCTGCTTGTGGGACAATCGGAGATTCAGGTATTGAGACTGAAACCGTTTCTGTGGTAATCGTTGGCGCCTGTGCAGCAGGAGCTGCTTTAGGAGTAGACGGTTCCAATATGGATTCAGTCTTTTTGATTGACTCTTGAGACTGCTTTCTTAATTCGGCTAATCGATCCGCTCTCGATTGGTTTTTCACAGCAGATTGTTGAGTTGAGACTGGATTAACTTGTTCCGCACCAACCAATGGTTTCGCTTGAGAGGAGGCTTGCTATTCAGATACTCTTAGTTTTATTCTTGCCTCTTCTTGCTTCTTAAACAAGTCAGAATCCATATTTCATGATAGGGGAGTTGGTCTAACA
>JAKMFY010000134.1 GCA_022425185.1 Candidatus Poseidoniaceae archaeon
ATCGAGTGGTGCTTCATTGCGACCTTTAGAATCATGGTCATCTTATTGTGTTGCTAAAGCAGGCCAAGACATGTGGGCGAGATGCTTAGCAGAAGAGGGGAAGAAAGATGGAATTACTGCGATATCAATCGCACCAGGAATTGTTAACACAGATATGCAAAAGGAGATCCGTTCTGCGGATTCTGAGGATTTCCCATCCCTTTCATCATTCGTTGGTTATTATGAAAATGGGGACCTAAGTGATGCAAAAGATGTTGCTAAAAAATTGCTTCCCCTGATTACAAATCATACAAATGAACAATCTGGACAGAGGTTTGATGTCAGAGAACTCTGATATCCAGCAATTGAAAACCCAACTGTATTAAGCCACCACTTATGCGGTTTATTCATGCCAGGAACCGATAGAGTCGAAATCCGAACCCTAAAAGTTGGACGTTTTTGTGTCGTTGATGAAGAAGCCTACAAAATTTTGAGTATCTCAAAATCGAAGCCTGGTAAGCACGGTTCTGCAAAAGCACGTCTCTCTCTTGAAAGTATTTTCACAGGAAAGAAAATTTCACACGTTGGAACTGTAACAGATTCTATCAATGTTCCAATGATTGAAAAGGGAACTGCTATGGTTACCCACATCGATAACGGTGAAGTTCATGCAATGAACATGCGAGACCACTCAATGATGATTCTTCCACTTCCAGGTGAAGGAATGAACATCGAAGCTGGAAAAGAGATTATGTGGCAAGAAGCCCTTGGTCGCTACATCATCATTCGAGATCATTGAATGCTCAATGATTCCGCTGCTGAGATAATCATCTCTTCGTGAGTTTTTGAAACCCATCCAGTTTTATTCTCTGTGTTTGAACAGTCGTAGTAACTCGTTGTTCCTAGCCCACTTGTTATGAGACGGGCTTCTTTAATGAAGAGAGCCATAAATCGTACAATGAAATTTGGCAGAGTTCGTGTTGTGACCTTCCAACCCTTTGCTTTGAGGATACGAGCAATTTGAGGCATTGTAATCGGAGTTGAAGACATCATCAATCTTTCACCTACAAGGTCCTCGTTCTCCAACGCTTCTGCATGCATCCATGCTACATCTCTGACATCGACGGGAGCAAAACTAATTTTTGGGAAACCAGGGTATCTGCTACTGATAATCGATTCAATAATTCTTAGCGAGGTCCCGGAGGATCCGCTGTGTAACGGGCCAAAGATAACATTAGGATTTACGGTTGTTAACTGAGCCTCTGGATGCTGTTCTATAAATTTCCATGCTGCTCTTTCAGCGAGAGTTTTACTTTTTGTATATGCGGAAACATCTTGTTCAAGGTCAGTCCAATCTTCGTTTGTATACGTCTGATTTTTCTTCGTAGGAGTTGCTCCTGAAATGGCTGCAGTTGAGGATGTAATGACAAATTTACGTATGCCTGCATTGTAAGCATGAGTTAGGACTCGCACAGTTCCTTCTCTCGCTGGTCGAATCAGGACCTGTTCATCTTTCGGTTCTTGAGCAGAAAATGGGGATGCTGTATGGATTACCGCATCGATTCCTTCCATTGCGCCCTCCCATCCATCATCTGAAAGAAGGTCTGTAGAGCATACTTCAAAGCGCTCTCCTGCATTAAAATCGTTCTTGATTTCTTCATGTGCCTCTGCCTTTGATCGAGTTGTACCTCGGACAAAGTAGCCTCTTGATAGAAACTCATTGGTCACTTGACGGCCAAGAAAACCTGTGCAACCTGTGATAAGAACTCGATGAAACTGTTTGCTCATGAACAAGCCAGTTGTTATCTTTGGTTTGAAATTTTGTAACTCCCTGTAATATGCTTGATTATCTGCATTTGTAGGGTCGCTTTTGATAAACCATGCCAAACGTGGTGTAATCAGGGATACCATGAGCGAAGTTATAGAATCTTCACAAATCAATCCACCAATTGATGCAAGTAAATTGATGCCTGTTGATGAAGAAAAGGCACTGAAGGGCTGGTATTTCTTCGATTGGGCAAATCAAGCATATGCGCTAACTGTCATGACTGTTATCGCTCCAGCATTGATGGCTAACCTCTACAATAAGGCCACTGGTACTCAAACTGGTGATACGTTTTATGCAACTGTCCTCACGCTATCGATGCTCTTTGTAGTTACAACTGCACCTGCCTTAGGTGTAATCGCTGATAAAATGCCGATTAAGAAGAAACTACTGAAATGGTATACTGTTGCAGGTATCGCATTCACTGCTCTCATGGGTGCAGCTCCGTACTTTGGTTCAGATGGCTATATCGT
>JAKMFY010000146.1 GCA_022425185.1 Candidatus Poseidoniaceae archaeon
GGTTACAACTCGAACTTTGGTAAGCGAAGTTCACCCTCAACTTCAGATACGCCAATCGGCGGTATTCTTGATGAAACCGTTCGCACCGATCAGGGAGGATGGAGCATTGATGGGGCTTTACCGGCTGGGCTTACGTTCAGTTCAATCAATGGCACAGTTTGGGGTACACCTACAGTCGTCTCAGCCAATTGGACAACCTACACGATACGAGTGTTCAACAGCGCAGGTTCGTCCACCCATACCATCTCTTTGCGGGTCATTGACGAGTTGCCAACGCTGAGTTATGCGCCCCAAGAATTCAACATGACCAACAATACAGTCCACGCTGATTTACCACTTGAACCCGTTCTCACTGGCCCTGGTGAAATCACTTCGTGGGTGATTGAACCGTCATTACCAACGGGCTTGTTCCTCGGTTCTGAAAACGGTACAGTATGGGGTGTGCCGACTTCCATCACTAACCGAACAACCTTCACCGTTTGGGCGAACAACAGCGGCGGATCAAGCAGTGCTACATTCAATATCACAGTTGTCGACCAACTTCCAAACATCTCTTATGTTCCTAGCAGCCTTGTTTTGACTCGAGGAGAGGAAAGTTCGGATCTTCCCCTCAATGCGCAACTGTCCGGGGCCGGAGACATTATTCTGTGGGAAATTGAACCGACGTTACCAAATGGATTGCAATTTGGAGATACCAATGGCAGCATTTGGGGCGTTCCTATGGTCAACATGACACAAACCCAATTCACGATATGGGCCAACAACAGTGGCGGCTCATCAATTGCATTCGTCAACATCACTGTATGGGAACCGATTGTTACATTGGATTACAATCCAGAGAACTTCACGCTGGTTCGAAGCATTCCGATGACAACACTCCATCCGACAGTAACTGGTGGAAACGTCGAGACATGGGGCATTCATCCATCGATTCCAGCTGGATTGAACTTTGCCGATGGTGTTCTCTCTGGTACGCCAACGGTCAACATGACCTTGTCTATGTTCACGATTTATGCGAACACAACGGGCGGTTCTACTTCCCATACCATCAACTTCACCATCCTTGAGCCAGGTGTTATTTTGGATTACAATCCAGAAAACCAAACATTGACTCGAGGCTTTGCAATGGTGGTCATGACACCAACAGTAACCAACGGAACAGCGGAATCATGGAGCATAGACCCATTGTTACCAAGTGGATTGAACTTTAGCAACGGTGTCATCAGCGGAACACCAACTGTCAACATGAGCCGTCAAACATTCACAGTTTGGGCAAATACAACGGGTGGTAACTCATTCCATACCATCAATTTGACCATTGACGAACCAATTGTAACACTTGATTACAACCCTGAGAATCAAACGCTCTACAGAGGCCTTGCAATGGTTTCCATGCATCCAATTGTAACTGGCGGAAATGTCTCGACATGGGGCATTTCTCCTCAGTTATCACCAGGACTGAATTTTGCTGATGGTGTCATCTATGGGACTCCTACAGCAAACTATACGACGACAATGTACACGATTTATGCGAATACAACAGGTGGTTCGACGAATCATACAATCAACCTCACCATCCTTGAGCAAGCGGTTGAATTCTATTACAATCCAGAGAATGAAACGTTCACAAGAATTGAGGCAACCCTCCTCTGGAGTCCTATAGTCTCTGGAGGAACGCCTGAGACGTGGGAGATAGAGCCATCTCTTCCAAATGGTATGGCGTTCAATAATGGAGTCATATCCGGTTCGCCTCTTGTCAACTCTACCCGTACACAGTACATCATTTGGGCAAACAACAGCGGTGGAAACATTTGGGCATCGATCAACATCACCATCAATGAACCTGAGCCTGAAATCGATTACGATCCAAGCGAACTCGTTCTCACACGTAACACGACAATGACCATCTTGCAACCAAATGTTACGGGTGGAACGGTAGACGCATGGGCGATAGAACCTGCACCACCACTGGGCTTAACCTTCCTCAACGGTGTGTTCTCAGGAACCCCTGAAGTCATCCAGAACAAGACGCAATACATTGTTTGGGCGAACAACAGCGGTGGATGGTTAATGGCGTACATCAACATCACCGTGCTTGATATCGTACCAGAAGTATCCTACACGCCGTTCAACGTAACCCTGACAAATGACACGAGCATTCTCGATATGGTTCCAATCAATCTTGGTGGACCTGTTCTTACATGGAGTATATCTCCAGACCTATCTGCAGGCCTTGAATTCAATGAATCAACAGGACGAATCACAGGAACACCGACTGAAGTTCGCCAACGGACCGTTTACACCGTTTATGCAACCAATACGGGAGGAACAACGACGACACAGTTCAACATCACAGTCCTTGACCAAGTTCCAATGATTGCATATGTACCATCTGACTCGGTTCTTCTCAACAACTCGAGCGTCCTTGTAATGCAACCGCTTTCCACTGGTGGAGCGGTAACACTCTGGTCCATAACGCCTGAACCTTCACCTGGCTTGGTGTTCGATACATCGACTGGTGAATTCAGCGGTATTCCTACTGAGATCATGAACCGCACATTGTATGAGATTACAGCCACAAACGATGTCGGTTCAATGACGGTAACAGTGAACATAACGGTCGAGGATTTGGTCTACAACGTCTCGCTAGGTCCAATTTATCTGCTCAACAATTCAGAAATATCCGTGTTCGAGGCAACATCATTGATCACTGGTTCAATCTACGAAATTAGTCCTGACTTGCCAACAGGTCTCTTCTTTGGAGCAGACAATGGAACAATTTGGGGAACACCAACATCTTTGATTCCGTTAACGAACTTCACCATCTTTGCAAACAGCAGTTTGTTCACTGATTCCTTTGAAATCCAAATCGAAGTTCTAGAAGACACGGATTTGGATGGATTGCCAAATCAATTACCAGTCGATTACGACCCAATGGGCGGTCTGATTGAAGACTTGGATGATGATAATGATGGCTTCACAGACGTCATGGAAGGCGACTGTGTCTCTGACCCATTGGATGTAACTTCTGTACCAAGAGACCTTGATGGTGACTTCATCTGTAACGAATTAGATGACGATATCGATGGTGATGGCCTGAACAACACAGTTGAGACCAACACAAGCACCTACGTTGATGCCAACAACACCGGAACCGATGCATGGGATGCCGATACCGATGGTGATGGCATTTGTGATGGACCGATTGCACCTGCTTTGCCAATCGATTATTGTGAGGCTGGACCAGATGCATTCCCGAACGATGCAGCTGCATGGCTCGATACAGATAACGATGGAATGCCTGATGAGTTAGATGGAACTTCTTCAACTGGATTGATTGAGGATACTGACGATGATAACGACAACTGGACAGATCTCGATGAAGCTGAATGTGGCCCAACCGATGCCAAGGATGCCATGGATACCCCTGTCGACAGCGATGGCGATGGCATCTGTGACTTCAATGAAGTTCTAACCGTCATCTACGGTACAGGTGAGTTTGAGTTCCTTCAAGGACAACGCAACATCTCGGTTCTGCCAATTGTTACAGGAATGACTGTCGATGTATGGACGATTTCACCTCCACTTCCATACGGTCTCCTCTTCGGTGGTGAAACACTTGCGCGAACCTCTTCAGGAAATGGAACCATCTACGGTGTTCCATTCGTAGGTTCAAACCTCACAACGTACACCGTTACTGCACAGAATTTGTTGACTGGAGCGACCATGATGACCATGTTCAATCTTTCAATTGCTGAAGATTACGACCTTGATGGATTGGCAAACAATGGAACTCGTCTCGGTCTCTTTGAAGCGGATTACGATGATGATGGTGATGGATTCAACGATTCGTTCGAGTTAGAATGTGGTGGAAATCCATACAACCGTTCATCCGTTCCAAAGATTGAATCGAATGGTGAATGTTACACATACCGTCAATACGAAGAGGCTCCAGAGAAGGACAAGAATCCGTTCAAACCAATCTGCTTCCCAATCATCTTCCTCGTCCTTGCCTTCTTCATCGTGGTTCCAATCATCTTGACACGACGACAAGAGCGAGTTGGAGTTCGTGCTGAGCACGTAACTGCATCTCCAGCATTCAGCAGTGGAACTGGAACACGAAGTGATCCATTCGTTGTGAAGAGTGCTATTTGCCCATACAATCGTAAAACAAAGAGCACAGAAACCATCCGCGTGATGGAAATGTCTCCGAAGTATGAGTCGAAGTTTGAAGAGACGTACATTGAAGCGAATATGAAGCGCTTCGGAGCAGTTCCTTACGGCGGAATCCAAGATGGAATAGGATTACTCAAATCGAATGATGATGGAACACTTCAATTCCAATTCACTTTTGATGGAACCATCAAACCAAGTCGACATGGAATGGTCTACAAGTCTGAAATGGTCCTTGATGACAAGACGTACTTCGTTTGGCACGTTGAAACAAAAGGTCAGGATCAGAAGTAAACCATCCATTAAGGGATATGGTTTGACAATCTGAAGAAGTCTGACTTCTGAAGGAAACACCCTTTTCTAATAGACTAGAGTGGAACCATCGTGCAAAAGTCACATACCTTGCTTGCAAGGTCAATCCATTGGAGTTTTATTCTCCTCTACATCTATGGTATTTTCAAACAAGTGAATGAGTTAGATGAACTTGAGGAGAATAATCTCCTTCTATTTGAGATTGTATTTGCCACTCTATTCCTTGTTATTGTCATTCTACGCTATTCCTACATGAGACGTTTCAAGACGTTCTTGGGGGCTAGAGAACCCGTTCATATCGTCCACTACTACTTCGCTCGTTCAGTTCACAAAGCAATGTATGCAGTTTTCATATTGCTTCCACTCACTGGCTTGATCATAGCCGCATTGTATACGAACGGATACCAAAATGAGGACGGATTATTGATGGGAGCTGCACTTGGCATCCATGAGTTTACTGCAACAGCGAGTTATGTTCTGATCGCTACGCACATTGCAGCAGCGATTTATTCTCGAATCAAAGGGGAAGGCGTTTGGTCTTCCATGGTTCCTATACTGAAAGAGGACAAACCATCTGAAAACGAATTGGTGAAGAAAATCGCATCGATTGAAGAACAAATCTATGATAAGGTGGAAGGATTCTTTAGTTCAAAAAACAAGTAAGACTGGAAACAGTCGATTTCTTCCATATGTAGTTCATTACTGTGAAACCCTTGTGAGTGTCCAATACATGTACGAGGGTGTTATGAATAAGCCCTTTGCTTAGCACCTAAAACAATCATATTCGTTTAAGCAACTCTTCCTAAAAAGTCTGCATAACTATTGCTTTCGAGATACAAAATACACGGCTAAAACAGATGATGCCATTACTGATGCCATCGTAAAACCAGGCAATCCCAAATCATCACCTGCATCGGTGTTAGAAGCCTGAACTGGTTCATTAGTCCAACTATATTCTGATAAGGTAGCGATCATTTGAAGTGACCCTTCCTCATAATATTCCATCTTGATAGGCATTCCAGAATCTGCTGTGTAAACATAACCCATTACCCCAGACCCCATCTCATCAGTCTTAATTTTCATGCCTTGATATGTAGTAGTGCCAACATACACATTTGAAACGCTCTCTGCATTGTAATTAGTGGTTATTTCATCAGTTTCAATTACTTCATCCTCATGTTCCCACGCTTCACTATTCATTCGAGACTTTTCGTTGTAGGTTGTTTCAATTACTTCTTCAGTTGTCCATGTGTCTCCGAGTTTAACTGTCTCTGGCTCAACGCTTTCTGTTGTGGTCACAGAAACTTCTGTCATCAACAATTCTTGGTGATAGGATTCACCATCAATTGTAAACCAGGTATCAATTGAGTTAACGCCCGTGTCATGACTCTTCATTCCCGAAGAAACGGTTGTCGACTCCAATTTCATCAACATGATAGCTCGATCGTCATCGATTCCACTTCCCTCTGAAAATATCATGGTTAGGTTTACTTCCCAGGTCATCAATGCAATTCTGCAATCTTCCCAACCAGTTTGAAGACAAGAGTCTCCTCCGTATTCCATTCTCATACCCGAGTTACTATTCTCCAGAACTTCGTCGATATCCTCATCTTCCATTGATTCCAGCATTCCTGTCATATCTAAATCATAGAGAAAATAATCTCCTGTGGTCATTTCTGGTTCTTTGTTATCTACGGTAAAATCCGAATTGGATTCAGAAGATGCAAGTGGAGCAATAGACACTAGGCAAACTAGAAAAATTGAAAGAAACTGATTTCGCATATACTTGCTAACTCCTATAATTATTAAATATATCTCCGCTTTTACCGATTTCTTATAATATGAAACTATTACTTAGTTTGAACCCGTCTGATTGGTGTACATGAGCCCCTTCTGTGGTCGTATAGAACCACTACGGTACGGTTCAATATGGCCCACTGTGAACCCACGTAATCAGTTATTCTGAACATAAGGCTGTTTAGCATAACCC
>JAKMFY010000147.1 GCA_022425185.1 Candidatus Poseidoniaceae archaeon
CCGTTGTTGGAACGCATTGCTTCCGATGGGGATGAATCTCCAAATGGATGAAGATCATACATCGTAATTGTTCCATCGGAATCTAGTTGCATGACTTCGAGACCAATATTAGCTTCCTTAGCCGCAAACCAAAGTCGATCATCATCGCCAAGTAACATGTCTTGACCCAACGAGGTAAGTGATGCAGATTGATTCATTAAATCAGAACTTGCACTGCTTGTTAGCCAAGGCGCTTGCCAGATTGAAGTTGTTACACTTCCATTCGTCCACCACATTCGTTGTCCTTGTTGTCCATTCGTAGTGAAAACCACTCCATTCATCCATTCTGTGATTTCGCTTGTGTAATCGATTCCATCTCCAGTCTCAACATCTCCGACCATTAAGGTCCCTGAAGCAGTTCCATCTGAAACCCACAATTCACGGCCATGGATGCCATCATCTGCATCAAAAACGAAACGTACTCCACGTTCGGTCTCCATGGATTGAAGTCCGAGGATTTTACCTGGAATCGAATCTCCAGACGGATGAATGTCTTTCAGTAAAATTGGCGTATTATCAACACCGAGTATCCATAATTCGCAGCCGTTGATACCGTCATTTGCAGAAACTAGGACGGTGTTTCCAAATGAGATTTGATTACATGTTGAGGAATATCCATTTGTTACGCCTGGATTCATATCCCCCACAATCCCTTGATACAATTTCTCAGAACAGATTCGAAGGGATTCACGAACTTCATCATCATGGAGGATACCATCGCCCGCAATTCCTCCGTCGATTCCATCATCGACGCCAAATCGCATGACTACACCATTGGAACAAAGTGAAGTTGGTGCAGGTTGTTGGTCGATTAGGGCTGAATAACCTTGACTACCGTTGCTGCCGGATTCTCCATCTGTTCCGTCTTGTCCTAACTGGCCATCACAAATATGAGCAGTGGTCTCTACTTCTGTTGAATCTAGGAATTGGTTTCGATTGATATCGATTCCTGATTGTACTTGTATTCCACCAAATGAGCAAGGTATTCCCGGAGATAGGGCTGTTAGATTAACAAGACTTCCATTGCCATGATCCCCATTGGCTCCATCATAGCCTTGTTGACCTTGAGGGCCAGAAAGACCCTGTTGGCCATGACAAACTTTGGTACTTGACGTAATTTCATCTGTTGACAATTTACCGTTTCCATCGAAATCTGTTCCGAGGAAGATGTCAGCTCCACCTTCTGGACAATAGACATCGGCCTCTCTCCCTTCTGTTTCAACAAGTATCACATTGTCCTCATTCACTTCATCTGATAGAGGCTCAAGGGCATGATTGAGAACGACTGCCCAAATCGACAGAAGAAATGCACTCAGTACGACGGTTGTTTTGAGAATACGCATTGCATTCTCGAGAGATAGAAAACGTGTTTGTTGTCTTTCTCCGCGGGCTGTTTGGTTATTGTTCTCAGATGAGGACATAATTGGTGGAGTAACGTCAACGGTATCAAAACCATCGGTCAATCATACGAGTCTTGATGAAGCGCCAGTACTTCGAGGAGAATATGCACCTACCGGAGAGGTTATCACAACAACTCGAAGGGTTAGAAGGGGCTACTCGGCAAAAGGCTGCTCGACTCGTCGTCGACTTAGCACGTACTGCAAAAGCCTCAACATTTGTTGAGGTGGACCATGCCCACGTTTCAGGTGTTTCAGTGATCACAGGAGGCCATGGGCTGCGTCGCTTTTTGAAAGATTTGAGTGGTGATGAAAACGGAACTGTTGTCATTCCAACAACATTGAATTCTGCAGGTTGCGATAAACGTAAAATGAAGGAAATGGATATTGCATGGCCAGATTTTCTAGAACAACAATTTGAGATTGTTCAAGCCTATGATCGATTGGGCATTGAATCAACGCTGTCTTGTACGCCCTATGATCGTGGAATTGAGATTGAAGGAGAAACTGCTTCATGGGCCGAATCAAATGCAGTTTGTTACACAAATACGTGGACTTCACTCATCACAAACAGAGAATCAGGACTCAGTGCGTTAGCCACTGCATTAACAGGGTATGCTCCAGCATGGGGATTGCATCTTCCCGAACACAGAATCCCAAACATTCGAGTAAAGGTTTCTTGCGAACTTGAGACACTTTCTGATTACTCTATTCTTGGGGATTGGATTGGTCGACATGCTAAACCAGAATGGAATCTTCCTTTCGGTCCCATGCCTTACGTTGAAGGTTTACCGTCGTACATTTCCTTTGCTCGTAAAAAGGCGCTGACAGCAGCAGCAGCAAACTATGGTACCCCAATGATGTGGGTAGATGGGCATTCTGTACAATCATTGGAGGATTTTTCAAACCTCGAATGGCAGGGTGAATTGGAATTTACCCAAGACGATCTTGCACATCGATATGAGGAACTAA
>JAKMFY010000161.1 GCA_022425185.1 Candidatus Poseidoniaceae archaeon
CTTGGAAGCCTTCGTTGTGACTGCGGCCCCCAACTTCAGAGAGCATTGAAAACGATCCAAGAAGAAGGAAGAGGCATTGTGCTCTATCTTCGCCAGGAAGGAAGAGGCATCGGCTTGTTTGCAAAGATGCAAGCTTACAATCTCCAGGATAGAGGGCTCGACACGCTCGATGCAAATCTTGCCCTCAACCTCCCTGCGGATGGAAGAGATTACACCATCGCTGCAAGTATCCTAAAGGACATTGGGCATGATACAGTTCGTCTCATGACCAATAACCCTGACAAAGTTGCTCAACTTGAGCAACACAACATTACAGTTCTACAACGAGTTGAACACAAAGCTGGAATCTGCAGCGAAAACAAAGGATATCTTCGAACGAAGGCCCGAAGAATGGGGCACATTCTCTCAATTCTGGAGTGATTCACGTGGCAGAAGTTATTTTGACAGCGGACAGGTCCACAACAAACGAGGCAAGCAAAGTGAGCAAAGATCTAATTGGAGAAATCGCCCCTGAATTCAAACTTATAGACGATGAGGGCAAC
Organism: Candidatus Poseidoniaceae archaeon; assembly: GCA_022425185.1. Taxonomy (GTDB): domain Archaea; phylum Thermoplasmatota; class Poseidoniia; order Poseidoniales; family Poseidoniaceae; genus MGIIa-L2. Next base: position 543 of record JAKMFY010000161.1, read on the forward strand.
GAATTCGACAGCAGGAGCCTCGACGGCGAATGGCGAATTCTCTTCTTCTATGCCAAAGACGGCTCTCCGACATGCAAGCGCGGTTGTTTGACTTTCAAAGAACAACATGACCTCTTCGCTTCAGCTGGATGTAAAGTCGTTGGAATTGGAGAAGGTACCGTCGAATCTCATTCCAAGTTTAAGAAAGGACTCGGAGGACTTCCATTTCCACTTTTGGCTGACCACGATCGGACTGTAGCAAACCAGTTCCTCGTTCCAGTCCATTTGGGAATGTTCCCTGCGAAATCAAGTTTCTTGATCGGCCCTGACAACCGTATTCGACATGTTTACGACTGGCTCTTCCGCCCACGACGTCACGTTGCTCGTATCCTAAAGCACCTCTCCCCAGTCACAGGAGGAGATTCATGATGTGGGAACAACTCCTCAACGAAGCCGGTCTGACCGATCGTGAAGTTCGTTCAATCATGGTTCTAGGTAACAACCCAAACATGAGAGCGAGTGAACTTGCTAAAGAACTCCAAACAACCCGTCTCGACGCTTACAACAGTCTTTCACGTCTCCAGGAGATGGGCATCGTTACAGCAACTGCTGACAGGCCTATGCTCTTCTCAAGTCTACGTGTCGACGAAGCACTCCAACACATCATTGAGATGCGACGCAGACAACTTGACAACCTCCAGGAAGGTTTCGATGAAGTGGCAAAAGGTATCACTGAAAACAATGCATCCTTTGAGGCAAGTCGACGCCAGAGAGACGAACCAAGATTCGCAGTATTGAAGGAGAGAAGTCACATCTACAAGCGTCTTGAAAAGATGGCTAATGATGCAGAAGAACGCCTCGTCCTCCTCCTTGGACGCTACGGAATCCTTCACCTCTGTCGAAGTGAAGCCCTCGAATCGATCAATACGGCTGCTCAGAAAGGTGTTGTTGTCCAAGTCATTGCACAACTCGACCGCAGAACCACTCGGTTCTTTGAAAAGTTACACGATTCGATTGAAATCAAGCATTCAGATGACCTCGATTCTCAAGGATTCCTTCAAGACTGCACACACGTTGTACAATTCTTGAACATTGAAGAGAATCCTGTAGGACGTGGCAAAGAAGATGCTGCTCTCGTTATTGAGAGTCAACCTTTCGCCAAAGCACAAGAAAACCTCATTGACACTATTTGGGAAGATGCTGTGCAGTTTGCTACTGCTGAAGCTCGATTTACAAAGGGACGAATCCATGACCCCCTACGACTTACCATCGGAGAAGGTTCCTTCCTCGATTCCCTAGTCGGTGCTCTTGGAGTTAATGACCTTCCAGAACATGATACTCCATTCGATCCAGAAGCATTCATGGCTGCTGGTAAAGAAGTCAATCAAGCGCGACAAGAACTAACCAAAGGACGTCTTTCGAATCTCAAAGTACTGGGAATTGACCTCTCACGTATGCTTCGACAAGTTGGAAACAGAGTTGGTCATGAACTAGCGTTCTCTCTACGCTCGATTGAAAACCATGTTGAATTCCTCGATGAAATGATGGATTGGTGGGAATATGCAGGACTCGGTCGCCTCGAATATGGGATTGATCCTGTCTTCCACGTTCAAGTCGGACTCGATCATCCTCCAAGCGATGACCCTGACGTGTTACCAATGTGGGAACTCGATGATGGAATTATCGAAGGCGCTCTCATGACTCGCTTCCCACGCGATGGGCAAGTTACAGTACGTCGCTTCGATGGAACTGGTGAATCTGATGACCTGTGGCGCTACCACATCATCATGAACAACGAAGAACAAACTGCAGAACCAACAGCGTGATTTTCTTGAATGTCAACGCAGCCACATGTGTTGTCATATTCGCATACATCACACTTGCATGGCTTCGAACAGTTTCCACCGGAAAAGTAAGCGTAATGGACGTACTATGGGGGCTTGGTTTCGTTGTCATCGCCTGGTCTAGAGCTCTGCAACTGGACTCATTCAACGTGATAACTTTACTCACTTTAACAGCGGTCAGCATCTGGGGAATACGGCTCGCCGTTGTCCTTCACCAGCGCACAAAACATCGTGGTGAAGATCCTCGATATGTTCGAATGATGGAATCTGCCGGTAAGAATTGGTGGTGGATAAGTTTCCTCCAAGTATTTCTTTTGCAAGGCATCTTGCTCGTCCTCGTTGCAC
>JAKMFY010000182.1 GCA_022425185.1 Candidatus Poseidoniaceae archaeon
GTCCATGTTTGAATCATCCATCCATGACCTCCAGATCAAGGCGTTTGCATGGTGAGGAAGCGTAGGATTGTCTCCAATGGTGAAGGAAACTTCCGTGGCAGGAGAAGCATCTCTGTGGTCGAACTCATCAATGTTCATCGAGATCAACATTGGAGCAATCGTATCCATCGTGAACGAAGCGATTGGATTTGCCTCGTATGATGCCCCTTGTCCAAGGAGAGGCGTTACTTCAAGTTCCATAGTTAAGTTCTGAACAGTACTTGGGACGCTGTAGATAATCGATGCAACTCCATCAACAACTAAATTTGTTGAACCTTTGTCTTGACCATCAACAAGCAATCGAACGAGTGCTTGTCCGGTACGGGGAACTGCATTTGAAACATCCTCGAAGCCCAAATAAGCATGAACTGTGACGAATGTGTTTGGTATCAAGAGAGCCGATTCTGCATCGGTTTCAACACCTGATTGAGATTCAATGGTAAAACGTTTCAATGATACATCGTTTTCGATACCGTTAGCGTTTCCTAAACCAAACACATGGTTGAGAGGGAGGGTAGGACCTGTCGGACTGACCAACATCACATTCAAGGAGGCATATGGCTCATCATCCCATGTCATTGGCATTTGGAAACGATGTGTGAATTGGATGTAAGCTCCACTTCCAAGCATACTGATTTCTCCATTCGAATCGATATCACTCCATCCCAAACTGTAACCACTTTGTTGACAACTTGAAGTCGATGCTCCCGTCAGTGGTAGAAGGACACTGCTGCATTGAACAGACGAAGTTGCTGATGCCCCTCGCAAACTCATGTCGATACTCCAGCCGTTATTTTTCACATATGATTCTGCATCGCTCACTCCGAGTGGAGAAAGATCGAATGTTGAATTAACAGTAATCCAATCCGTTGAAGGAGTGAGCGTATCGATTGGAGGAGAGATATCAATTGAGACCGGATTAAGCGTAGGTGTTGTTGAAATCGAATTCAGGGTCAATTTGATTGAACCCGAAGACATCATACGAATAGGAATTCGAACTTCCTTTACTCCACCAATACTGACAATGGAAGAGAGTTGCTGGTTCAATGCTTGCACAACAGAAGAAGTCGAAATGAGATTCAGGTTAACACCAGCCTCATATGGAGCAAAAATACCACACATGGTAACGTCAGCAGTCGATTGAGAGGAACCAATTGTAATGCTTACTCTTGCCATAGGCAATCCAAGGATCCCTCTGTCATCAGCAGCATTTGACAAAGCACTGTTTAGAGCACCTAATTCAGTTTGTGAAAACGAAACAAGTTGGGCATTTTGGAAATTTGTGAAGCCTCTGTTGGTCACATCATTGCCAGCAATTTTAATGTTCATGAAGGGCGACTGCATTATGTTGTTAGAAGTTAAAGTAAATGCGAAATCATTGACACCTGCAAGAGGCAAGAGCACTTCAAACATAGAAGAAGTACTCGGAGAAGAGGTAATTGTTTGACAGAGTTGTCCTGTAGCAAGCCGGTTTTGAAATCCGAAAGACCCTGCATTTGCTCCATCAAGCCCCCAGTCAGATACACCATCAGGACCGATATCAATTCGCATACCTGTGCTTGGATTTGAGCGAACTGTTTCAACATCAAACGAATCAACCGAATAAGAACCGCTAGAGGAAGTGAAACGGAATTGCACGGAATGACTCACTTCGTCGAGGGTATCGTATCCATCCAAGGAAACAGTTTGCCATCCAGTATCATCCACATTTGCTTCAAACAATGGATTGCCAGTTGCTGAGATTGAAGTGGAAAGAGCCCCAAAACCATTCGATATCTTGTAAACTGGGGACGTCAGAGAGCCAGTTCCTGATACAGCACCGGTTGTTGCAGACCACGTTGTTCCTGCAAGAGTCCAATCATGCGTCGCTGGGTTTGCACTAAAGGATTCATGAATAGCCCCGCTGATACCCAAACTGTGTATCTTAGGCCCACCTGATTGGCCTGTGATCATATGCGTTTGGAATCGAAGTGATGGTGTTGCTTCCCAGTCAATTCCCCCCAAATCCACTTGTAAATCGGTCATTTGAGAATAGCCAGGAATGGCAGTTCCAGTTGATGCATCAATAAGCGACCATTCGAAGAGAGCACCTGTTGGTATTTCTGCATCGATGACCATCAAACCGTATGAAGAAGGTTCGCTGCCAGCATTTGCACCAGGACCAAACGGCTGAGAGGTCCAGTTTCCTTCACCTGTTGAAACGCCAGAAGCCTTTGGAAGAATTTCAACATCATCGATATTCCAGCCAGTGTATTGGACGCTCCCGTCAGAAGAGCCAAGGCCAAAACGAACTTGGAAATTTGTGTTTCCTGCAACGTAATTTGAAATGGTTATGGTTTGAGTGGTGAAGGAACCATCGTTTACAGTTCCAGAATTTGACCAAACATTCACCCAATTCCCTGCGCTATTTTTCACTGAAACATAAGCATGGTCCCAGCTACTGGATTCAACTCCGAGTCTCTTTTGGAATTTAAGATCCCAACCACCCGAGCAGCCACCACAATTCATCGATGGTGAAGTCGCCCAATATGGACCACCCATGTAGGATGGGTAATTTCCGTCGTATGTATACAGCGCCTTTGAACCACTTGTAACGCCGTTTGATGACCCTAGAGTGCTATCGTATCCCCAGAACCATGTATTGGTACCACTAAAGGTCCAAGCATTGGTTCCTTCCATATCATAATTCCAACCCTGAGGTAACAGTTCCAAGCTTGTTCCATTGACATCGACTCCATCATACACTGCTTGGGGATGATCATAATCTGCGGAAGAATCCCATACTTTTGCCGCAGTTACCGGAAGAATATTTTCATCGAGTGAAAGATCAATTGAAGTGACTGCTTCTCCATTTGGAATGTTAACTGAAATTGCATCGTTTACACCATCAGGGTAAGAACCAATACTAACGATGTTTGATTGCCCTGTGGGTGTGACATTCGACACACTTTCATCCTCATAAACGAGGTCTTGCGCTGTGTTATCTACTAATGGACTTCCCAATGAAATCAGAAAAACTGACAACATCAAACCGACGACCAATACGTTGCGGCTGCGTCCACCCATGTTCCTCCCTATTCTTTCCACCCAAAAAGCATTCTTGCAAGAAATACAGTTCGATATTTTAACAATCAATATCAACCGTCCGAAACAAGAGAGGAATATGAGCGATGCTGAAGCACTCAAAAAACTCGCAGGTGAAGCCGCGTGTTCGTACGTAAAATCCGGAATGAACGTGGGTCTTGGAACTGGTTCAACGGTCAAATATACTGTCTTGGAACTCGGAAGAAGGATCAAGGAAGAAGGGCTTGAAATCGTTGGCGTTCCAACTTCGGTTGCTACAGAAGAACTCGCAAATGAAGTCGGTATACCATTGGTTGAATTGGGATCAGTTGCAGGATTAGACATCGTCATTGATGGAACTGATGAATTCGATCCACAATTTCAACTCATCAAAGGTGGAGGAGCCGCTTTACTTCGTGAGAAGATTGTCGCTCAACAATCAGCCTCAATGGTCGTTGTAGCTGATGGAAGAAAACAAGTCGATTGTCTTGGAGCATTTGGGATTCCAATCGAAATCACCCCGTTTTCATCAGATGTTACCGTACGAGCACTCGAGGCTCTGTTGAATTGTGATGTAACACTGCGTTCAGATGAAAGAGGACTTCTCCACACAGATAACGGAAATTGCATCGCTGATGCCCAGGTTGGTGCAACCATTGACGATCCGCTTTTGATGGAAACACAAATTCTCAACATCGCAGGAGTTGTTCAAGTCGGACTCTTCAACGATATGTGCGATGTTGTGGTTTTAGCAAACGAAGGGAATGTAACGACATTGGTCAACCCAAACGGTCGATTGTGAAGGCGGGCCTGACGGGGTTCGAACCCGCGACCTACGGATTAAGAGTCCGTCGCTCTACCTGACTAAGCTACAGGCCCACGCTGGCCTCTGTCAAGATGTATTTAATCATCATGGGACAAAGTCGTCCCAGCATCCTCTCGTAATGCAGAAAGGGCATCTCCTGGTTTACAGAGAATTGAACGCATCTTTGGTGAATGACGTACTGCTTCGATCATACTCGAAATCTTAGGACCCATCGATCCTTCAGGGAAATGACCTTCTGAAAGGAATTTTTCTGCTTGGGAAACACTTAGAGTTCTATGTTCTTTTTGCTCATCCGAACCAAAGTCAGTAAATACTGCCTCAACTCCAGTGGAAATGATCAATGCTTCCGCTCCTAATTCTGAAGCGAGTAAAGCAGAGAGACGATCTTTATCGATAACAGAAGGAACTCCTTTGAATTGCTTCTCATCGGTGATAATTGGAATCCCTCCACCACCTCCACAAATAACTACTGCCCGTTGCTGAACGAGCGTTCGAATCACGTCGATGTCGAGTACGCTCATTGGCATAGGGCTTGCGACAACACGACGAGGCCCATTGATTGTCGTTGCAATATCCCAATCTCGTGCCATGACTTCTTCTGCACTCAATACAGGACCAACGGGTTTGGTTGGTAACGAGAATGCTTCATCATGAGCATCAACAAGAACTCGTGTTAGAACCACAGCTGTTCGCTCAGGACGATGACGATGGGAAAGAATACTGTTGAGTTGAAGAGAAAGTGTGTGGCCAATCATCCCTTGAGTCGCTGCAACCCATTCATCCATCGTATGGATCAAATCTGCATCCATTGTCATCAATTTACCTACTTGTGGACCGTTCCCATGTGTAAGAACAACAGACCAGTCTGCTTCGAGTAAATCAACAACATCGCTCATCACTTGAGCTAAAATCATGGCATGTTCATCGCCTGATGCACCTCCCGGTGGCGCCAGAGCATTTCCTCCGATTGCGTAAACCACTATTTTTGACACAACGCAAGAACTTCCCTCGATATGTTTCATGCTTTCGCCTTTTTGACTAAACAAGTGCTCAAATCCGTATGTGTTTGAAAAGCCCAGACTTCAAACATGATATGCTATGACATAGACGGAGGTTCATGGCCAAAGACATCTGGATTGGTGACGTCCAAAACGGCGACCATGATGGCAAAGAAGTAGAACTGAAGGGATGGGTTAAGAGAACCCGTGGTTCCAATAAGATTCGATTCGTTGTTCTTCGCGATTCTACTGGAACAATCCAATGTGTGGCAAAGCGTGATGCTGTTGGTGATGAGCAATTCGAATCCATTGCTTCTGCACTCATCGAATCCTCAGTCATTATCAATGGAACAGTAAATGTTGACGAGCGCAGCGAGGGAGGACACGAATTGGTCGTTTCCTCGATTGAAATCGTTGGACCTGTTGACCCTGAACGACCATTCCCCATTACTGAATCTGCAATGAAGGCTGCAGATGGAGGTGAGACTGAGTTCTTATTGGACAATCGACATTTGTACCTCCGAACAAGTCGTATGACGACAATGCTCAAGATGCGATCATCTGTGTTCGGAGCGATTCACAGTTATTTCAGAGACTTGGATTTCATTGAATACCAAGCTCCCAACTTTGTTGCAGGTGCTGTCGAGGGGGGTTCAACACTGTTCGAAGTCCCTTACTTTGGAAGAAAGGCCTACCTGACACAGTCATGGCAACTCTATGCTGAAGCTGCAATGCCTGCTCTTGAGCGCCTGTATACAATCGCTCCTTCTTTCAGAGCAGAAAAATCAAGAACACGACGACATCTAACAGAATTCTGGCATGCTGAAATGGAAATTGCTTGGGCTACAAACGCTGAAGTCATGGCTCATGGCGAAGGCGTTGTACGCCATATTGCATCAACTCTTCTTGATGAAAGAAGCACCGAACTTGAGGATTTGGGCCGTGATTTGGAACTCATTGGACGTTATGCAGACACACCATTCCCACGAATGCGTTATGATGAAGCAGTTGAAATCCTTCAAGGAAAAGGCGTTGACGTTTCATGGGGCCAAGATTTGGATTATTCGAAAGAGAAAATCTTGACTCAAGATTTTGATGTTCCTCATTTCCTCACTCATTATCCTAAGATTGCTAAGCCATTCTATCATCGTGAAGATCCGACTGATGACAAATATGTCCTTTGCCACGATCTTCTCGCACCAGAAGGCTATGGCGAAATCATTGGAGGAGGAGAACGTACTTGGTCAGAAGAGGAAATCCTTGCTCGACTTGCAGAAGAAGGAACCTCCCCTGAAGCATATCAATTTTACATCGATACACGAAGTTACGGCGGTGTCCCTCACGGTGGGTTCGGACTTGGTGTTGACAGAGTTTGCTCTTGGTTGAGTGGAGCAGATCACATTCGAGAAGTCATTCCATTCCCAAGAGATTCTCGACGTGTTACCCCCTGAGGGTGAATGATGACGACAATTGTAGCACTTGGATGCGGATTGGTTGGAGAGTTCGTTGTTCAACGACTCGTTGATGACGGACATTCTGTGGTAGCAGTCGACTTAAACTTGCCATATTCAATCAAAAATAACCCTAATATTTATTCTATAGAAGGAGATGCAGAAAGATATATTCAATCTCTTAAAGGCGATGAAATCATCATTAATATGCTACCCGGAAGAATAGGTCATGGCATTCGTAAACACCTTATTCTTGGGGGACATAACATCGTTGATCTTGCATTCACAGCAGAAGACCCTCAGGAATTGGATGAACTGGCCAAGGAACATGGATCAACAATGATTTGGGACATTGGAATCGCTCCAGGATTGTCCAACATGCTCTTAGCACACGCTCAAAGGGAACTCGGTTTCCTTAACAAAGCTACAATTCATGTTGGTGGAAATCCAACTGAGCCAGATGAGGAATGGTCGTACATGGCTCCTTTTTCACCATCTGATGTCATTGAAGAATACACGAGACCTGCTCGAATTCTTAGAGATCAAACAGTTATGGAAGTACCCGCTCTTACGGAACGACATCAGATTGAAGTTGAAGGTACTGACGGAATGGAAGCATTCCTAACTGATGGACTGAGAAGTGTCCTCGATACAATCAATGCCAACGATATGGCAGAATATACTGTTCGCTGGCCCCAGCACATTGACAGATGGATTGCAGAGGGCGATTCCACCCCCGAAAAAGATCTTCTCAAAGCCTGGAAATTTGATCCTAGCAGGAATGAATTCACTTGGATGAAGGTTTATTGTGAAAGCCAACAAGTTTCAAAACAATGGATCGTAGCAGACTATGGTAAAGATGGAGATGGCTCTATGGCACGAACAACTGGTTTGGTCACGTATGCACTTGCATCACGCTTTGCTACACTTGGTACAGAAGCATGTGGACTTACAACAGGAGTTCATCCACCTGAAAATGTCAATGAAGATACCCTAAAAGAAGTACTCAGTATCTTCAAGGAACATGATGTGAATGTTACTCACAGCATAGGTTCATCGCAATGAGGACAAGGCATTCCGGGTATAAATTCACCAAGGAGAAAACCGCAGTTTAGGCACATGGTTGAGACCATGTCATCGAAATCAGACATACACATCCATGTAAACAGAACTATTTTATTCTAAAGGCAGAGATGTTTCATTCTCATTCTTGGAGATTTTTTTGAGAGTTCGAAAGAGAATTCTTGAGAATATCATTGATGCGAGGAAGATCAGAAGAGTAGCCCACCATGGAGCGTCAGTACTGGTTGCAAAGAAATATGCAACAACCAAAATTCCGATTCCATAAACTGCACGAAATGCAGAATAGAGAAGGAATGAGTGAAACAACGGATGATTCTTAACGCGTGTAAGCCAGTTTGAAGTTTTCAAAACCAATCACCTGCTTCTATTGTGCAAGAAAGGATTTGCAAGACTGAAGTACAAGCAACAAATCTTTCTCATGAATGACTTCATCCGCATGAGCTAGGGGGCGTTCATCCCACGGATTAAAACAAATGGCGTGGGCTGCTTCTTCGAACATCCCTATATCTCCTGCTGAATCACCAACTGCAATGATAC
>JAKMFY010000200.1 GCA_022425185.1 Candidatus Poseidoniaceae archaeon
GTTGTAAAACCGATTGAGCAAATTCAAGAACTGACTGAGAATCAGAAACATCAAGTTTGAAAATTGAAAGAAGTTCGTGCTCAATATCCATTTGTTCTGGATTTCGTACACCAGTAATGATTGTGTGATTTTTGGAAAGCAATTGGTGAATAAATTCCTTTCCAATTCCTCTGTTACCCCCGGTAATAATCCATGTCGCCATGGTTCATCGTTACGTCATACCTTCATTGAAGTTCCGAGTCACTTAGTACACTCTTGATGGCATCCGTTAGTTCAGTTTTTGAGGCTTTGAAAACTTCATCCAATGATATTTCATCTTGTTTTCTTAGTAACTTAGCTCGAGAACTAACAAGGTTCCATGCTGTTTTCTTCCCAATACCAGGGATTGCTTCGAGTTGTTTTTGGGAAGCATCTTGAATCCGAAGCCCAACCTCCACGCCCGTAATCGAACGTGCACCATGAGCAGTGACTAGAATGTCGGATGAGGTATCGAGAGGGATGTGATATGGAACCCCAATGAGAATTGGATAGGCCCCGATTTGTCGTCCAAATGTGAGCCCAGCGTTACCATGGACTGTTTTGTCTGTATGGGTTGGAGTTTGATGGATTGGTAGTCTTGTACGCCCATCATGTGTTTCCCAATGAACATCGTTTAGTCGTTGGCCAAGAGGAAATAATTCTTCGAGCAATGGACGATCGATGGTCTCTCTAACTTGCGCTTTAAATTCATGAAAGGCATCATGTGGAATTTCTTGGAATCCTTCTCCCTCAACTTGTCGAATGTTTATTCGTCTTAGAAGAAGACCTTCACTCCGAAGATCAGTCAACAAATCCATGTTCATGGAATAAGATTCTCGACTCTCTCCGTTCAAACCAGCAATGAAATTTAGACCTGGTAAGAGTTTTGGAAGGCCTCGTGCCCCTCGCTCCTTCCCGTATTTATTGATGAGCCGAATGGCTGATTTGAGTTGACTAGGGTCACAATTTAACCAATTTGCTTCGTGAACACTTGGGTCTGCAGATTCAAGACCAAATGACAAGACTGCTCCATCAGAGAGTGTTTCAACGAGAGTCTTTGTAATCTCTTCAGACGGTTCAATATTCTCGGCGATAATAGACGGGTTCCCGTTATCAGTATGCAAGATATCAAGCCGGTCATCCTCTCGTAGGCCATGAAGCAACCGTGCAATAGGTTCAGGATTTGGAACAGGATATTCAAGTTCCTTTACCCCTTCTGCCATGTAAGTATACGTGTCAGTCATTCCCCCAAGGCGAACGTGTTGGATTCCTGAATCAAGTGCAAGTTTGACCTCGCCAATGATGTCTTTAGGAGTTCTCCAAATTGGAATACCCTTTTTCGGTTCAATACAAAACTTACATCCTCGCTTGTAACGAACGCATCCTTGGTAGACTTCGACTTCATAGGTTAGGGGACCTTTCTTTTCTGGTGTTCCAAGGTCAGGATGATGCGTGGTTGCTTTGCTTTGAGCACCATGATGCGCCCAACTGGACCACTCTTCAGCAGTACGTCGAGTGTGTTTCCATTTACCTGTTGAAAGAAAAGTATTGAGTGTTGCATCTGTATCTTGAACAGCTAAGAAGAGATTGCTTCGAAGAGGTAGCCATCCTTGTTGCTTCCAGCCTCGTACAGCCCAGCCTCCAAATAATGCAGGTATTCCGTGCGGTAACTGTCGAATAAATTCGGTTGATTCACGTTGTGAAATCGGCGTCCCGCGCAGATACCTTCCCGGAACGACGGCACCAGCGATACAGATGACTCCTAGCAAACTTGATTCTGATAACAAGTCCATCTTTTCTTGAGATTGTCTCCATTGATCGATTGTAATGTATTCATAATTGAGTTGATGTTCTTCTAGAACACCGCATACGTAACGAATGTGAAAACCAACATATGGAGGCACTCCGAACGCTGCTGGCTCGTCTTCATACCCATCGAGAACAAGCCAATAAGGGTCCTTGCTCTCAACCATGAGTTGGCTACGGCTTATGACTGATAGCCTTATGTCTCAATTAGATGATGTTCCTGCTTAAATTCAGTCACGACGTCGAGGACGGCGCTTCTTTGGACGGCCTTCTTCTTCAGCCATTGCTCGGAGCTCACGTGATGATTTTCCATCTTTGTTGCCACCGCCGCCTTTGGAACGCTTTTTACCGCCACTCTGAGAAATATCGACCTTGATTCTGCGACCATTGAGTTCAGTACCGTTGAGGGCTTTGACAATTGCTTCACCATTGTCCTTCTCTGATACAAAGACGAATGCAAATCCTTTCGGTTTACCGCTCTTGTCCGTAGCGATAGCCACTTCGTTGATCGTTGCATTGTCACCAAAGAATTCAGTAACAACCTTCTCATCTGCATCGAATGGTAGGTTTCCAACATAGAGTTTGAGCCCCTTTGGAGGACCAGAAGTTTTCTTCTCTTTGTTATCAGCATCTCTTACACCGATTCTTCGGCCGTTGATCTTTTGTCCGTCGAGAGCAGAGATAGTAGCCTCTGCTTGTGGCTTGGCAGTGAATGTAACGAATCCAAATCCTCTGGACGCTCCAGAATCATCGGTCATAACAATACAATCGGTCATGTCTCCATGCTTTCCGAACATCTCTCTGAGTTTTTCAGTATCGACTTCTCGAGGAAGGCCTCCAACAAATAAGCGACATCCAGGTGCTGCTTTTTGTCTACGTCCTTGTCCGCCACCCTGTCCTTCAAATCGGAAATATGTACGTTCTCTTCCATCTTCTCGTACGTCCGCAGCAATGTATGTTGCACGACCTGATGGGCCATGAGCAAAGAGTGCTTCAGCTTCTCTTCCCCATCGCTTTCCTGATAGGTTGAGTTCGGATGCACCTTGCTCAAGTTCTGCCCAACCCGCCCCGAAGTTATCTGCTAATGCACGATAACTCTGATAGTTACAAGATGGGCAAGCAACATTCCAATCACCGTTGACTTCTGCAATGAGTGTGTCTCCACAAGGGGGGCAAATAGCATGAAGAATACCGCAGTCATCACGTTCTCTAAAATCAATGCGAACAACAGGAGTTACCTCAGTGACAACAGCTCGTGCTACATCTCTGCGGCGAACAGCGTCGGCTACGGTGTGAAGAAATCGATCGGCAAGACGAGTGACATGGAAATGTCCTTGCAATTGACTTGGAAGAATCGAGCCTTTTTTACCTTCAACGACGAGAATTCGTGCTTCTCCGCCTTTTTCCTGTAGTTTTTCAAATTGACAGATGACCGTATCGCCGATAGCGATATCGACAATCTCTTTTCCGGCTTGTACGCTGACTATGCCATCATTGATGTTCATTTGGCCAACGGTTGTTGATACGATAGAATCGTCGATAACCATTGTTCCTTCGCCAGCTTCTACGTCGCCGACGTTTGCTACTTTTGTTCCTGGGGTGACGAGGCTCGTCGTCATTTTAATCATCTCGTAGCACGGTTTCCTCGCTGATGCGAAGCCTTGTGCTGGTTTATTGCGAGGCTCGCCCCCTTTTCAACCCATCACATGAGTATGCTTCACTTCAAATGCTCAAGACGATAGCATCGAATGCGGGTTGAACCCTGTTGTTGCTTATGGTGTGCATAGGCTGCAGGCAATCGAAAATCGGCCTGATAAATGGAATGCAATGCGTATCCGTTTGATTTTGCAAGTGCAGTCAAATGTTCTGCATCGATGCTATGGATGAAATGAATTAAGGGAATGTTCATGGCGAATAATGTCTCAAAAAAAGCCCGATCAGCAAACTTCGTCTGAACTCCCCAAGGGGGATTCATGATTGCGATATCAACTGTTGAATCAAGTTCGATAGCAGTGCCATCAACGAGG
>JAKMFY010000224.1 GCA_022425185.1 Candidatus Poseidoniaceae archaeon
AACCATCTTAGTTGGGGGTGGGTGAGGCTGCGCTTTATGGCGTATTCGAGCCTGCCTTCGACAAGGAGGGTTAAGTCGTAACAAGGTATCTGTAGGGGAACCTGCAGATGGATCACCTCCTAAGAAAAGCGAGGCTGGGGCTCTTTGAGCCCCAGTCTCCACCCTCTTTTTTTATCAAAGTAACAGTTTACTTTTTACACCGAATTAAGCGCTGCTCCATAAGCACCTGTGTACTCTTCATAATCTGAAATCACTATTCGAACAGATTGTAAAGTTTGCAATTCAGCAAGCCAATGTTCTCTCTCACTGGTAATTCCTCCACACAACATTATCGCTTCTGGTGAATACCTTTCAATGAGGATGTCTAGTACATCTGAAAACCGAACGAGCCACTCACGAAGCGGTATTCCTTCTTCCTTAATCACTTTGGCTGAAGCCCATTGTTCCAGTGTGCACTGTAACTCTGAACTATATTCGCGACCATATTCCGTTCCTTTGATTAATTGACCTTTTGAGATCCATCCTGAACCAATTCCAGTCCCTATTGTAAGACATAAGATATCGTGCTCAGTCCAATCTTGACTTTGTTCAATCATTGCCATGCTTGCAGCATCTGCATCATTTAGCACAGAAGCTACCTCGATATTGTGAGGTCTGAAATAGGCTTTGAAATCAAGCCCGTTCCATATTTTTCCTAAGTTAGGTGCATCTACAATGACTTGGTTCATGACGATGCCTGGGAAACCAATTCCAATACTTCCCTCAAATTTCCATTCCTTGATTTGTTGAATGATCTTTGAACATATGATATCAATACCATGCCCATCTTTGTGAGGAACTGTAGTTGTCTGTAGTATTGATTTAGATTCTTTGTCAATGAGACAGAATTTGGTGGAAGAGCCCCCGATGTCCACACCTAATGCCTTGAGATGACCTTGATTCTTGGTCATCCATTCACCTCAAAGGTTCACAGACTCAAGCAGCCGATCTTTCATTGATTGGCGGAATGTCAATAATCGTAATTTTGGGGCATTTAGGTCTACAGAGATGGATGCGCCTCTATTAAAATGCACCTCGTCCCATCCATCTGGGACAACATAACCTCTATGCATATCACTCAAAATTTGAGTTGTGGTTTCAGTCCAATCGAGCCATGACCACCTTTCATCGATTCGCATTTGGTGATCTAAATCTCGTGCCAAAACAAAATAATGTGTATCTTCTTCACCCTTTTCGACAACCTTGCGGATTTCTGACAAACTCTTCGGGTCAAGACTATGCGAAAACCAAGCACCTTGTCCCAGCCAAGTTGAGAAGATGAGTCCACTACTTTGCTGATCTGTATTTTTATCACCCCTTCGAAGATGATATTTGCTTGGAGCATACTGGTGGGTATTTGCAATAAGTAATTCGTTCATTGCGGGGTCTGTTGTGTACCTGTTCCCGGATGTAGAATCAATAATGGCTCTCAATCGAGGAAGATTGTTCACAATTGCTTTTCCAGTCAAAGCTCTCTCTAGATCCTGAGAAAAAGTGTCGAGTGTCGAATCCATGTAGAATCCCACACTTCCAGAAGGGTCATCTGATTTCGGGTGAGAATTTACTCCCATAACCGGAGTGGATTCATCGATATTATGCGAGATGGATGTGAGAGTTCCGTCACCTCCTAAGACAATAACGAGATCACGTCCGATGAAATCTGCTCGTCTTACACGCTCTCTTGCCCTGATCTCAACCCTCAATTGATGGTTGGATTTCGCATCTTCAAGGCTTGATTTCAAATGATCCAGACTATGGTCATGGATGGATTCAAAGTTTTTCTTGTAAACAACAAGAACGTTTGTCATGCCATCTCCCCATACAAAGCGAACCAGTCTTCCTTCTTGAAGAAGACCGATGATTCATAAATCACCCAGTATGTGGTTACATCATGGAAGAGAAGGATGACTTTTGGGCAAATGTTGAATCTGAGCAAGACAAATCGATTCCAAGTATGATGATTTCAGATAATCAACCATCTGAACCAGTGATGATTACAGGCATGCCTCAGCATATGTCAGGCACTCAACATCAGATGATACTCATGCAACAACCTAGTTCCGCTCCTAAGGTGATTGGTGTTTTTGTCATAATTTGGGGTGGATTACAGATATTATCGACCATTGGTGATGCTTTCATAAACGATCTTCTTCCAGAGGCGAGTCAAGTTGATGCAACCATGGAATGGTATGACTATCTATTCAGTCTTCTTTCGATAGGCTTTGGACTTGGCTTTATTTATGCAGGGAATGCAATAACAAATCGCCAAAAGTTTGGAGTTCATCTCGCTTGGATTCTTCTTTCCGTTGGACTGGTTCTTGGCATTGTTATGGCCTTCTTTGAGCCTATGCCAGATGCACCAGACGGCCAAGAAGTAAACAAAAACCTGTTCCTTGGAATCGCAATTGGTGGTCAATTGTTTTGCAATGCGATTTGTGGTTTGCTGGTAGCCATTCCTCTCATGGCAAATAATACTTTTATGGAACCACGTAAAGAAGAAAAAACAGATACAATCGAATGGTCAAATGAAGTACTATAGAATCAACGGGATGAATTACTTTGGGTAAAAGAAACGTAGGCCAATTTTGCACGTATGTTGAAGAACTAACCATTCAAACTCAGGAACGTTACCAGATACTATGCATTACTGAAGAGGTTGAGAGAATCGTAAAAGAAAGCAATGTTGTTGATGGCCTCGTTTTAGTTAATCCAATGCACATTACAGCATCTTGTTATGTAAATGATCTCGAAAGAGGGCTTCATCAGGATATTATGG
>JAKMFY010000226.1 GCA_022425185.1 Candidatus Poseidoniaceae archaeon
TACCATCTCAAAGAATCAACTTCGGACAATGGTTTAGAACGTTGAACATTCTAACAACTTTATGCGCAGGGGGCCGACGTATGGGAAGGGAGTCCTTGCGACCCTTTTGACCGCTCTTATGATGGTGCAACTTTTTGCTCCAATGGGGGGTGTATTTAATTCCCAAACCGAGGTACTGGAAGACTCAATCAAGCAACTGGACACCCTTCCTAACACCATGGCCTTCGGGCATGACCTTGCTGGGCAAAACCTCGATATTGAAGGAATGTCCAATCTCGTTGTCCGCCAAGATTCCTCAATTGATAGCTGGATGACTGAGATGTTGTACGATAATTCCTCGACGAATCTTAGTGAACCTGATATGTATCTCGCTGAAGATGGATCCGCATACCTCTGCTGGATGGATTCTACGGGTTCTGTATTCATGGGCAAAAGAAATTTGAGTGGAGAATTTTCAACTTCCCTCATCGATACGGTCTCGACCTCATCCGGTCTCATCGGATGTTCGATTGCAGTGGATGAGTCAGAACGTCCTCGATCAGTATATGCTGATGGCGAAAATCTGAAAATGGCTCGATTGGCATTTAAAGGTCAAATATACACTGTTTCTGATATATGGTTGAAGAGAACAATTGTTGAAGGGATTGAACCTGTATCGATTGACTTAGCACTCACACCAGAAGGTCAAGAATTTGCAGTAGTGCGCAACGCATCAGGCGTATTATGGCAAGTAAACAACAGCGGAATGCGCTGGTATCACAGTATTCTCGATACCGGGCCAGTCGGTTCGGAAGTTGAACTGAAGATTGATTCCACAGGTGTCGTTAACATCGCTTACACTCGATCTGAAGAAGCAGTACGATTACAAATCGACGGTTCAGAAGCGACGACTCAAATTCTTGCTAGAGGCGCTGAGGTCCACACTGCACTAGGGCTCGATCTTGATGGTAATGATCTAGCACAAGTCGCTACAACCACCTTCGCGAATGGAATTACGGAGCTATCCATCTTCAAGAGCCTTGAAGATCAATCCACAGGCCGTATTTCAACAACACCAAGTTCAGTCTACGAACTCTATCCAGATGTTGAAGAAGGTACTATCCTTTCTGCAGATATGAACGCTGATGGATTTGATGATATCATCATGGCTCAGCCGAGCGCTTCTAGCAATGGATTGACTTCAAACGGACGTGTTGTAACCGTCTTTGGTAGTGCAACTGGTTTGGATACAAGCAATTCACATGTGATGGCTGGCGCCCAAAATGCAGAATATTTTGGCAGCGATATTGCAGTTGGAGATTTCAAAGCGAATGGCAATCCACAACTTGTTATCGGTTCCTCCGGATTTGACAACACTTCTCGATCTGGAGAATCAAATCATGGCCGTATCGCAATGTATGAATGGAGTACAGTATCTCAGACTGATTATGATTTGATTTGGAATGCTTCTGCAGATCATGAAGAAATGCTTGGAGCGTCTCTTTCGGTTATCGATAGCATGTATGGCAATTCACACTCAGATATCATTGCTCTTCAATCGAATTGGACTGATGGAGTGGATTCAAATGGTCGGCTTTCTGTTTTCGCTGGAACTCCATCCGGACTTACATGGGAATTTAACATCACAGAATCCACAGACGGGCCTTATTTCGGTCGCTCGATGTCAAGTGGTGGAGATTTAAATGGAGATGGGTATGGAGACTTTGTCGTCTCGAATACTGGTTCAGAATCCTCACCAACAGGCTATTCCGCGATTGAAGTGTTCTACGGGTCTGCTTCAGGATTTTCTTCAACTCCAGACAACGAAATTCAAGTGTTGTCTCAAGGAAGTATGTTCGGTACAGTGGTTGAGATCATCGATGATATCAACAACGATGGAATGGATGAATTGATTCTTCAGGAACTCGCTCCCCTAGGGGGAGATCTTCTCTCAGGAAAAGTTCATCTCATCCATGGTACCCAGATAGAGAACTTCACTTCAACAGCAAACTGGACCAGTGAAGGAAGTATGAATCAACGGCTTGGTTGGATGTTTGAAAGCGTTGGAGACATCAATGATGACGGATACATGGATACAATGATTGGATCAAGTTCTGGTTTTACTCCATCAGGTCTTCTCGAACTGTATCTTGGTTCTTCAAGTGGTTTCCAAAACACGCCTGAAGTGATTCAAACCGGATTGCAATCCCAACACCTCGGTGTGATTACAGTTGGTAATTTCGATTCAAATGCAGATGGGGCAATCGAATTACTTTACACGGTAAGGAATCAATCGAGAGGTACCAATTACGGAGTTGATGTCGTTGTCGTTTCCAAACAAGATTTCGACACCAGCACCTTCTCCTTTACTGGGGAGATGAGTGAATTAAGACTGGCAACAGCCGATAGGGGAGAAACTGCGATGGTCTTTGCTCTCGATAAGAATCAAGCAAATGGAGAACAATTACTCATTCATCTTGAACACGTTGGAGACGGCTCTCCTGGTGGTTCTTGGGTTTCCGAGCAAATACTGGAATCTCACATCACGAGTATTCAATTTGAATCTTCTGCATCTGGAAAGCCATACCTGCTCTACTATGACACTGGGTTGGAAGGTGAACTCGTAAATTCACAAATGAGCGACCTTTCCGGGTTTTTGTTCAGAACTTCAACTGCTTGGACCGCTTTACATCAAGACATACGCACGTTGAGCGAATTCGGAACCAATCCGGCATCTGCAGTTGATGCAAATGGGGACTTACACGTCGTCTATTCTCATGCTACAATTTCGAAATTATACTACAGTACAGAAGACTCCTCCAAGCCAGGTGGATGGTCAGGCGATGAACTTGGGACTGCAAATCTCACCACCTCTCCTTCTCTTTGGTTTGAAGGCTCTGACATGCACATTCTTACCAGAGATTCAATCCTCAATCGAATTCAGCACATCGTGAAGACACCATCAGGATTCCAAACTTCAACCATCGTGGCCTCTGGCTTTGCAGTAGGAAAAGATGTTGTGGCGACTCAACTATGGAACGGGACCTCAATGCTAGCAACAACAGTCAACAACGGCGGTGTATTCGAACTGCAAGTTGCCAACAT
>JAKMFY010000242.1 GCA_022425185.1 Candidatus Poseidoniaceae archaeon
CTTGGTGATATTGTGAATTAAGTTCATGTGTTGTGTCGAGGAAGTAAACTGGAACCTTGTGACCTGTTTGACCAACAACATTCGCACACCAAACGCGTGCATAGATCGTCTGATTATCGAGTGGAAGTTGAATCGTGATGTCAGTTGACTCGAGGAATTCACTTGGGTCAAGTACTGGATAGGTCTCAGATTGTATCCCATCTGAATCAAGATGCTGTCTGCTGTATCCTTCTCTGTACAATAGGGTCACTCCGACAAGAGGAATTTCCGCATCAGCAGCTGATTTGACATGGTCTCCTGCAAGAACTCCTAATCCTCCTGAATAAGTAGACAAATCAGACCAGAGCCCTATTTCTGCAGTGAAATATCCAACTGCGCTCATGGCCTTCCGTCATCAACAGGGATTATGAGATATACGGAAGTGATACTAGAGAATTATATCACTCCAATCGAATTTCCAAATCCAGTTTCCTTCAATAGTGCCCGGAGCATTCATTCTGCATGACGAATCGAGAGCGAGCAAATCTTGCATAGGGATTATTGCCAATTCGGCATCCGTGGATTGAGCAAGGCGAAGCATTGTTTGCAATGGTTCTTCATCCTCAAGAGATGAATCTGAAAGATTCGACTTGATTTCATCTGTCGCTTCATTGTACCAACCTCTTGTGGTATCATTATCGTGTGTGCCAGTGTAAACGACTTGATCGAAGGTAATATTTCGTGGATGATGTGGGTTTGAATCCAAATCGCCTTCAAAACCAAATTGCAAAACTGCCATTCCGTGCATGTTGTGTCTTTTCCGAAGGTCGATGACCTCCTGAGGAATAATGCCCAAATCTTCGGCTATGATTTGGTTCGGTACAAAGCAACATTCGAGTAATGCTTCGATTAGATTGTCTTTCGGACCATCTTGCCAAAATCCGTTTCTTGCATGTTCATCTTCTTGGGGTATTGCCCAACTGGAGTGAAATCCTCTAAAATGATCGATTCGAACACGATCATAGAGTCGTAACATTCGTTGTATACGCTGTTTCCACCACGTCCAATTTTCTTTTTCATGAGCACTCCAATTATACAACACAGTTCCCCATTTCTGACCATCTTCGCTGAAATAATCTGGAGGGACTCCAGTTACGAATTCAGGATGTCCGTGTTCATCGAGGAGGAACAATTCACGATGAGCCCATACATCTGCTGAATCGTGGGAAACAAAGATTGGGCAATCACCAATCAGTTGGATATTGTTTGAATGAGCATGCTCTCTGAGAGTGTTCCAATTGGCCTGAAACTGTTCTTGTTGTTTTACAAACGGGGATATCTGATTCTTCCAATGGAATAATGCCTCAGGATGTCTATCTCGTAACTCGACAGGCCATTCGTACCATGGTAAGCCGTTTTGTGACTTTTTAATCGCCGAGTAAAGTGCCCAATCTTCAAGCCAATATGTCTCTTCATTCAAATCCACACGACTCTCTTGGTGACAAAGTTCTGGCCATCCAGCAAATGCGGATGGTGAGGCATAAGGCGAACCAAACAGATCAGGAGGCGTGAGTGGGAGTATCTGCCATGCATCGAATCCTCTTGTTGACAACCAATCGATAAATCGCAGGCCGCTGGCCATATCACCTGTAGGAAGCGAAGTTATGTGACACAGTACACCTCGACGACTGGACATGGTAACAAATGAGCGACAAAGCCTTTCTATTTATCACTCCAGCGTTATCTCATGCGGGCTAAGGCAATTCTGCTCTGTGCGGTTTTTATTGCGTCTTCTTTTTGTTCAATCGTCAACGCAGAGACTCCTGATGACATTACCATAGATGGGGATGATTCGGACTGGCTGAACGATTCTCTGATGGAATCTGATTTGAACGGAATTAGCGTTTACATGACCTGGAATTCCTCAAATCTCTTCATAGGATGGAACGGCACAGATTGGAAATCTACGTTTGAAGGAGCTGACTTATTTGTTTACTTCAATACGTCAGACGGCGGTTCTGTACTAAGCAAGGAATGGGGATTCTCTCATGCACTTCCATTCGAGGCGAATCATGGATTTGTTTTGGAAGATGATTCTTACTTCAGCCATATCGCCCATGATGGGAGTTCTTGGGTCGATCAACCAACAACAGTGGATATTTTCGCTGGCTGGAGCGGTAATGAATTCACTGAATTCTCTTTGCCATGGGCTGCTCTTGGTTCACCAACGCAAGTCGATGTGATCATCTATGCGCAATGGCAAGATGAAGGAAATGTATGGGCGTCGTTCCCGAGTGCAAATCCAGCATCGAATAACGGTGCTGAATCCTTTACTCATGCTTGGAGAATCGCTGATGTGAATGAATCTTCAATTCCTCAAGACTTACCTGTGATTGAGCCTGAAACCATCGGGAAAGTGGATGATGCGCTTAATCTTGCAATTGTCTTTCATCAGCATCAACCCTATTACAAAAACAAGTTGACAGGGATGTATGAGATGCCTTGGGTTCGAGTCCATGGGTTAACTGAATACGTGGACTCTCCTGGCATCCTCGCTCAAACTGGAACAAAAGTCACGTACAATCTTGTTCCATCATTTATTGAACAATTGGTTGACTATCACCGAAACGAAACACTTGATGTCCATACAGATATCGCAAAACGGTCTTGGTCTGAAGGTGGATATCCTAATG
>JAKMFY010000254.1 GCA_022425185.1 Candidatus Poseidoniaceae archaeon
GATAGGCATACTCCCTGAGTACTTAGGAACTGGTGGTCTCGAAATCTAACGTGCGAGTAAATACTCCAATGATTGTATTTTGAACAATACGCCGTCAATGAAAAACCGAGTAAAAAAACGATGTATGTAAATCGTGCGTGAATCGCACAATCGGCGCCTCTATTCCCACTCGATTGTACCGGGTGGTTTGTGCGTAATATCGTATACGACACGATTGACTGCGCCTTTTACGGTATTGGTAATACGTGTGCTAATCTTTTGCAGAATCGAATGAGGGATTTCAGAATATCGAGCAGACATACCGTCTATGGATTTCACTGCCCGTACAACGACTGTTTCGCCGTATGCTCTGACGTCACCATGGACTCCAACAGATCGTACCGGGAGAAGGGCTGCGAAGTATTGCCATGGAAGTTCCATTTCACCAGCAGCTGCGGCCGATTCAAATTCCTCTTCAACAATTGCACATGCCTCTCTTACGACTTCTACTCGCTCAGGAGTGAGTTCGCCAAGAGTTCGTACAGCAAGACCTGGACCTGGGAATGGTTGACGTTCTGCAACGATGATTTCGAGTTCTCTTGCGAGTTCCCGGACTTCATCCTTGTACAGGTCGCGAAGAGGTTCTACAACTTCCAATGTCATATCTTCAGGCAATCCTCCAACATTGTGATGCGATTTAATCGTGTCACGAACACCGCCACCTGATTCAATCCAATCAGGGGCAATGGTTCCTTGAACAAGGTATTTTGCACCACATTTCTTTTGCTCGTCTTCAAAGATTCGAATGAAAAGTTCTCCGATGACCTTACGCTTTTGCTCAGGTTCTGTAACACCCTTAAGCGCCTCAAAGTATCTGTCAGCAGCTTTTACGGTTACGAGATTAATCCCTTGCTCAGAAAGCATTCTTTCAATCTCTTCAGTCTCATTCTTACGCATGAAGCCCGTATCTACATAGACACAGTGCAAGAGATTTCCAACAGCCTTGTTTGCAATAACAGCAGCAACGGTTGAATCAACGCCACCTGAACACGCAATGATTGCGACATCGTCAATTGTAGCTTTCATTTGCTCAATCGATTCTTCGATGAATTCAGGTGCATCAAACATCTCAAAGGCCGCCGTTGACTTCACGGTCCATCTTTAGGACACGATCGATTTGGTCGAGTTTGTCTTGAACAAGTTTCTGAGCCATATCATCATTGACAAGAGCCAACATCTGTACAGCAAGGTGACCCGCATTGTCTCCACGATCAACACCAACGGTGGCAGCAGGGACACCAGGAGGGAGTTGTACAATAGAGAGGAGAGAGTCAAATGGAACCTTTCCACCACATGGAACTCCAATCACTGGTTTTGTTGTCAAGGCAGCAACTGCCCCTGGCAATGCAGCTGCAAGACCAGCCATAGCGATGAAGACTTTACAACCGTCTTCTTCTGCTTTGTGAATGATTTCTTCTACAAATTTGGGGGAACGATGAGCGGATGCTACACGTAATTGATAATCTACGCCAAAATGGTTGAGTATTTTGGTACACTTTTCAGCAACAGGCATGTCCGATTTCGAACCGAGTAATATGGTTACATCCATGTTTCTTCCCTATCGCGTATGGTTCTTTTAGATGACCCTTGGCCATCCTACAAAAAAACGTCACTCTTCTTCGATTAGAATGCCGTTTAGGTCGAAAAAATCCTTGCTGAAAACATCGATATGTAACCAACAATCATCCTCTTCAAAGGTACAATACATGGCACCAATTACTCCTTTTTTTCTAAGAACGGCCATCAATCCGTAAGAAGCTCTTGTGTTGAGTATATGCCATTGGCTTTTTTTTATTGGAGAGATTTCAAGAGGAGTTTTTGGATTCCATTGATGCCGGAATTGGACGCCATAGCCTGCTGATGTTCGATTAGCAATATGGTAAGTGATGCCAAATTGAATCCATCCGATTCCCAAAGGAACCAAAGCAGGAACTGATTCAATGAATGCTAAAATAAGCGCAGCAGTCATCAGGAAGCCACTAATGTGAACTCCTCGGTGAAGAATGAGAACTCTCCTCTTAGACATCGTTGAAAAAAGAGCGAAACCAAGGAGAAGAATGGATGCCAAAATGAACCAAGGGACTTTTTCAGTATATTTCCCAGCGATGATTAACAAAATTGGACAAACAAGTGTGAAAAGTGACCAAGCCATTGTGAAAAGAGGAATGATCATGACAGGGCGTTCCTCTGAGGGGAACCAACCATCAACAAACAATCCAACCATATCCATCGGAAGAACTCCCACTTCATTTGTTTGTTGTATATCGGCAATGAGATTAAGTCCTAGGACTTCAGAATAGTAAAAGAATGGAACAAGTGTATACCGGAACAAAAGAAGATTTCCTCACACGTTTAGGAGAGCATCCCTACATTGGAATCCAAAATGATGGCAACACACTGATCCTACGAAAAGGATGGCTGCAGATGATTTCATTGAGTATAATCGACATTGAAGATAAAATCCTTGTCCGATTCAGACCGAAGATTAGTTTGATTGGTTTGATGATTCTTGCAACAGCAATTGTCATCTCTATTGCAACAATATCTTGGATATGGACACTTCTAGAAGTCATACTCATTGGCTTTGCTTTACTTGTTCATTCATCCCAACTCACATGGGAGATGCTTCAGTTCACTCAGGAACCAATCAAATTCAGTCGTCACTCATCAAATGGATGATGCAAACAGAGATTACGGGCTGCATAGACTTCGTCAACACGGCGAACTGGTGTCGTGATTGGAGCATTGTGCAGTGTTTCAGCATCAACTTGCAATACCTTAGCAAAATCTTCTGCAAAGGTATCGAGTGTATCCTTCGATTCTGTTTCAGTTGGTTCGATCATCATACATTCTGGAACGACTAAGGGGAAGTACACGGTTGGAGCCATGTATCCCATATCGAGTAAACCTTTTGCGACGTCCATTGCTGAGATTCCAAGGGCTTCTTTGGCAGGTCCAAGAGACAGTGTGAATTCGTGCTTTGCGACGACAGTTTCAGCACCGTCAACAAACATGTGATCGACACCAGCTGATTTTGCTTCTCGATGGATTGCATGGCGTAGATAGTTCGCGTTCAACACTGCATGTTCCGACATGGTTCGAAGTTCTTTGCCATATCGTCGGTAGTAAGCCCAACATCGAATAATTGCACCAGCATTTCCATGCCATTGCTGCACCTTACCAATGGTATGTTCTGGTTCATGCCAAGTGTACCAAAATTCATCCACTGCTTGCTCTTGTTCAGATTCATTTGCTTCTCGTCGCGAGACGATTGGAGTCGGTAAGAATGGTGCAAGATGTTCCTTCACTCCAATTGGACCTGAACCAGGGCCGCCTCCACCGTGAGGTTGTGAGAAGGTTTTGTGTAGATTATAGTGAACAGCATCAAAGCCCATCAGACCGGGACTTGTTCTTCCAAGAATGGCATTGAAGTTTGCGCCGTCATAATACATGAGTCCGCCGACACCATGAACGAGTTCAGAGGCTTCAGCAATGTCATGTTCAAACAAACCAAGTGTATTCGGATTTGTAATCATCATGGCAGCAGTATCATCCCCAACGACTGCCCGCAAAGCCTCAAGATCGATTCTTCCATCCACCTTACTTGGAATTTCAATAATCTCAAATCCAGCCATAGCAGCACTTGCAGGGTTTGTTCCGTGTGCTGAATCGGGAACGATGACCTTCGTTCTCTGATGCTCGCCACGATGCCTGAAGTATTCTTGGAAACACCGAACTGCAGTGAATTCACCTTGTGCTCCAGCGACTGGTTGCAGTGTAACTGCATCCATACCTGCACAGACAGAAAGCATTTCCTGCATTTCGTAGTAAATGGATAGCAGTCCTTGGATTTGATGTTCGGGCTGATGAGGATGGATGTCAGCGATACCTGGCAGTTGTGCAATCACTTCGTTCACTCGAGGGT
>JAKMFY010000266.1 GCA_022425185.1 Candidatus Poseidoniaceae archaeon
TTTGCTCAATCGGTTTTACAACAAACGAATCAAGTGGATGTATTGGTCAACAATGCAGGACGAATGGATGGTCGATGGCAGACAATAGGAGAGGTCGATCCTGATGTTTCTTTGGAGGTACTCAATGTGAACACGATTGGTCCTTTGAGAGTGACGCAAGCATTGTGGCCTTTATTGGAAAAGACCAGTAACTCGAAAGTTGCGAACATCTCCAGTCTGATGGGTTCAATCGATGATTGTCAAAGTGGAAGATCCTATGCATATCGTACCAGCAAAACAGGATTGAATATGATTACAAAAATCCTATCGGTTGAAGGAAGAGATGCAGATGTTTCAGTCTCCTGCTACCATCCTGGATGGGTTCAAACAGACATGGGTGGCGAACGCGCTCCCGTGCAAGCACATGAATCAGTCAAGGGGTTAATCGGATTGATAGAGATGCAAGATGGGGAGCGAAGTGGTCGCTTTTTTGAATACACTGGGGTCGAATTACCGTGGTAGAAGCCATCGTAGAAGACCTACTCAATGCTGCAAAACTTCTTTCAGAGAAATGCACAAAAAAAATTCCTAAATTGCTCAAACATAAGGATGTAGCACACGTTACAAATCCACTGGATTATGCGTGGGAACTTCACGAACAATTTATCCGTAAATGGGGTGGATGCGGAGCAAAAACTCTGTTACTCGGGATGAATCCAGGACCTTACGGAATGGCGCAAACTGGAGTCCCATTTGGAGCGACCAAGATGGCAAGAGACATTCTTGGAATAGAGCCTGTTGAACTTCAAACTCCTTCAGGAGCTCATCCAAAACGGCCAATACAAGGACTCTCCATGGAACGTCAGGAGGTTTCAGGAACTCGATTCTGGACCTTTATGGTAGAGCATTATGGTTCAATTGAATCTACTTTTTCAAACATTTTTGTTGTCAATCATTGTCCTTTGTTGATTCTAGGAGAAACAGGACGAAACATTACTCCTGTCGACATTCCTAAAGCGATTATCAATCCCATTCTTGACCTCTGCGATCAGCATCTCAAATCGGTGGTTGACATTATGGGCATTGAACGAATAGTTGGTGTTGGAAATTATGCCAAGAAGAGAGCTAAAACGATTGTACCAGAATTAGATATTGATGCAATGTGGCACCCCAGTCCTGCTTCTCCACTTGCAAATCGAAACGGTGGAGCGGATTGGAGAGCGAACGTCGCTTCTAAACTTCCCCTTTCATAAATAGTCGGGGATGTAATTAAGTGTTGGAACCAACACCGAACGCCATGCAACAACAACTCGCATGGGAACGACAGCCTGACAACCGACAGTGGTTAAAGCCTGAAGGCGACGATCCAAGAACGCTTTACCAAATGCTCATGACAAGCGTTGAACGCTTTGCTGACAACCCATGTTTTGGTTTCATTCCAGAAAAGGGAATGCCCCGTGTGCATATGACCTACGGGGAATTTGGAGAACTTGCCACTTCTGTTGGTAAGCAACTTCGTGATGTTGGCGTGGAAGCCGGAGATAGAGTAGCAATGATCCTTAACAATTCAGTTGAATGGGCAGCAATTTCTTACGGTGCCAATGCCATCGGTGCAGCCTACACAGCAATGTATACGCATCAGCATGGTTCTGAATGGGCATTTATTCTCGGAGACTCAACTCCCTCATTGATTGCAGTATCAGATACAGAAATTCTGGACAAACTTGTCGCAAACATGCCTGATGATGCTTCAAAATGGCCAAAGTGTGGAATCCTTTTGTTGGGCAACGAACCTGCAAACCAATTACCTCCTGAAGGCGTGTCTGTTCACGAATGGGCATCATTTGTTGCTGATGGCCGTGCAAGTGAAGCTGCAATCGAAATCGCTGATGATCCGTTTGCACTCAACACTCTCATCTACACTTCAGGAACCACTGGAAACCCTAAGGGTGTTATGCTTACAAATTGGAACACACTTTCCAACGTCCTATGTGTTCAATCTGCATTCGTCATCTATGTTGGCGACAAGAATGCTGCGTTTTTGCCTTGGGCACACTCGTTTGGAAGTACCTTCGATTTGCACTGGATGCTACGCTGTGGAGTACACATCAACCTCATTTCTGATCTAACAAAGATTGCAGATGAGTGTATTGAAATCAAGCCAGCAGTCTTGCTTGCAGTACCGAGAGTATGGAACAAATTCTATGATCGAGTGAACAGCCAGTTTGATGCCGCAACTGGACTGAAAAAGATACTTATCGGCAAGGCAAAGAAACATGCAACACGAAGAATCGCTAAAGCTGGCGTAGAATGTGATGCAGTACCTGCTAAGGGTTTCTTTGACAAACTGTATGACAAACTTGTTTGGTCCAAGGTTAGAGCACGATTTGGTGGCAACATCAGATTCTGTATGTCAGGTGCAGCAGCATTATCTCCAGACGTAGCAGAATTTATCCAACAAGTTGGATTTAGTTGCTATGAAGGATACGGTCTTACTGAGACTTCGCCACTGGTAGCCGCTAATGGCTGGTCTGGACCAGGAAAATCAAAACTACGCTGTGTTGGCCTCGTAGCAAATGGCGTCAAGGTGACAATTGATACCGATGCCTGGGACGATCCTGACCGACCTGACGAAGGAGAAATCATCGTTCACGGACCTAACGTTATGAAGGGATATTGGAACAACGAAGAGGCAACAAAGGAAGTCATCATGGAACCAGGTGTATTCCGTACTGGAGATCTTGGTAAACTGGATTCAAAGGGTTACCTTTCAATCACTGGTCGTGTAAAGAGCCAATTCAAACTTGAAAACGGGAAGTACGTCTCACCTGCTCCATTGGAAGAGAATGTCAAACTCTCTCCACTTGTAGAGCAAGCTGCTCTCGATGGAAGAAATATGCTTCGAACATTCATCATCATCCATCCAAACATGGATGCAATGAAGCAAGCACTTTCTGCTGCTGGTAAGGATGCATCAGGTTCTGATGAAGAACTCTGTGCCCGAGAAGAAACTCGAACATGGATGCTCAATGAATTGAAGACCAACTCCATGATGGAGCCGACCTGGAAAGGATATGAGCGACCTGCAAACATTATCCTGGACCATCAAGAATGGACCACAGATAATGACCTGTTGACACCATCGATGAAGGTCAAGCTACGAAACCTTCTCTCACGGCACGAAAGTAGTATTGAAGCCTTCAAGTGAAGACCTATTCAACCGATTGGGTTTTGAACACCCAGTTGTGGGCTTAGCGTGGGGATACTATGGTTCGCGAACTCATTACTGTCGAAGCCGTTGACCGAAGTTTTGGTTCAACCGATGTACTCCAAGACATTAATCTCATCATAAACGATGGAGATCGTATAGGAATCGTTGGTCACAACGGTGCTGGAAAGACAACACTCCTCAACACCATTAGTGAACAAGAACAAGATGTTGGTGATATTGTATTCGCTCCAGGAATACGAATCGCATATTTGACACAGATTCGAGACATTGAATCGGAGTCGACCATCGAAGGAGAACTCGGTCGTAAGGGACGCCAATTCCAAGAATTGGAAGAAGAAATTTCAGCCATTGAAGCGCAGATGATTGACCCTGCTTTCTACGATGGAGATTGGGAACCTGTTATGGAACGATATTCAGAACTGCAACAAACACTTGCAGCCTCTGGTGGAGGAAATGTTGCTGGAATTGCGAAAGGTATTCTGGAACAACTCGGTCTTGATAAACATCCAATGGACATGAACGTCTCGCATCTTTCTGGTGGAGAAAAAGCAAAACTTGCTCTTGCCCGTCAACTTGTTGGACTGTCTGGTATCGATGTCATGTTTCTTGACGAGCCGACAAATCACTTGGACATTGAAACGACTGAGTGGCTTGAATCCTTCTTGAAGGATTTCAAGGGCGCACAGTTAATCGTATCTCACGACCGATATTTCCTCGACCAGGTTTGCACTCGTATCGTTGAAGTCGACAATCTACGAGCTTGGCCATGGAAGGGTAATTACAGCCAATTTATCGTTCAGAAAGAAGCCAGTGAAAAGGCACTTGGAGAACACATTGCAACCCTTGAGAAGAAGATTCAATCCACAACTGGTGCAATTCAACAAATGAAGCGAGCCAACAAATACGACAAGTCGATTTCTGCAAAACACAAGATGATTACTCGTATGCAGCAAGAACTCAAAGCATTGAATGCAAGAGTTTCTAGAAAGAGAAAACCACTCATTCTCACACTCGATGCACTTGACAAAGCGAGTATGGATGTTCTCGAATTGGTGGATGCCACAATGACCTTTGAGGGACTCGAGCGCCCAATCCTCGACAACCAGACTCTCGAAGTTCGTAAGGGTGACCGTATTGGTATCGTTGGTGGAAACGGACAAGGAAAGACAACATTACTCAAGATCATCAATGGCGATTTGAAACTGGATAGTGGAAAAGTCGATGTTTCCCCTGGTTCAGTCATTGGCTACTTCCATCAAGATCACGCAACACTTGACTTTGAACTCAATGCAGTTGAACAAATACAAAAATTGCGCCCTGATTACCAATATGGTGATATTCGTGCTGCATTAGGCAGATTCCAATTTGCAAGCGATCAAGTTGGAACAAAACTGAAGCAACTCTCTGGTGGAGAACGTGCTCGTGTTGCTCTACTCAAACTCCTTCTCGAAGATAACAATCTCTTGCTCATGGACGAACCGACAAATCACTTGGACATGGAATCAAAAGAAACGCTTGAAGAGGCACTAATTGGATATGAAGGATCACTCATCACTGTATCGCACGACCGTTGGTTCCTCGACCAATGCGTCAATCGAATATGGGAATTAAAAGATGGAAAAATCAAGGTTTACTATGGTAATTATACTGATTACGTTCGAGCCAAACTTGGCCTTCCACCACTTGCAGACGAAGAAATATCTCAAGTCTGAATACACCCTTGATTTCATGAACTCATTCCACTTGGGATGACTATGGCCGAAGACGAGACGGAGCAACCCGTGTTCGAAACGAGTACTGGTCCAGTACGTGTCATCACTGCTGCATCGCTCTTCGATGGTCATGATGCAGCCATCAACGTCATGCGTCGATTGATTCAATCTTCGGGAGCTGAAGTCATCCATCTCGGTCATGATCGTTCTGCAAAGGATGTCGTAGATTGTGCAATCCAAGAGGACGCTCATGCGATTGCATTGACCTCTTATCAAGGAGGACACGTCGAATACTTCACCTACATTCGGGAACTCCTCGATGAAGCTGGGTGCGAGCATGTACGAATTTTTGGAGGCGGTGGAGGAACCATCACACCTCCCGAAATAAGGGACCTTCATCAAGCGGGAATTTCAAAAATCTATTCACCAGATGATGGCAGAAAGATGGGGCTGATGGGTATGATTCATCACTTGATGGGACAATCTGCCGAGGTTGACTTGATCAGTGATGAGCGAATGAAATCCCTCAAAGGACCTGTCACAGCAAATGATATGGCTGATGTAGGACTTTTGCTTACACTTTCTGAATCTGCAGATGATGCATCATTCAAATCTATGCTGGAGTTATGCCGTTCGTCTGACGAAGAAGTACCTGTGATTGGATTTACAGGGACAGGTGGCGCTGGAAAATCAAGTCTTCTCGATGAATTGATGCTACGAATTCAACGAGATAATCCAGGCAAGAAAGTATGCCTACTCTGTGTTGATCCAACACGAAAGAGAACTGGTGGAGCACTTCTGGGTGATCGTATTCGAATGAATTCCCTTTCCAATAATGACCTTTACATGCGTAGTCTTGCAAGTAGAGGAAGCGGTTCTGAGATTAGTGCTAACCTAGATCGTGCCATCGAAGTAGCAAAGGCAGTAGGTTTCGATCTCATCTTCTGTGAAACAAGTGGAATTGGCCAAGGAAGTGATGCAATCACTTCGGTTGCAGACCGCTCCTTGTACGTCATGACTGCAGAATTCGGAGCACACACT
>JAKMFY010000276.1 GCA_022425185.1 Candidatus Poseidoniaceae archaeon
GTGTGGACAATTGAACTTGAACTCCAAGCTGAATCAGAATCAAAATTCCCAATACTTGATGATCAATCAAAAATTATTGCAATATTCTTCGCAATTTGTTCACTATGGTTTGCAGCGTCTTACTTTGGGGAAAACAAAAAAACCGCAATTACTGAAGATATACAACCGAACGAAGAAAATCAATATGATTTTGATTAGTTCCGTTTTGGCAACCAACGTTTAATCCGAAGATAATTCCATGTATCGTCTGAATATATTGCACAGACCCATTCTTTGTGTACGCCTTCCGCCAAACGGATGGATAAACAAACACCTTCCCACGTAGATGAAGCATGATGAACCGGTTGAATAAGCCAAGGAGCATGAGATTCTTCGAGATTGGCATCATAAACTCTCCATTTACAGCCAAATTTGAAGCCCGGGCGTACCAATAATCCACGATTAAGTAAATCTTCCATCAACACAATATCAGGTTTTGATGGGGTATTTCCTTCGATGCAGATATCAACATATTCATGTTCTTCTTCTCTCAAGACTCGCCCCGACATGTGATCAAATCCAATCTGAGGCCATGGCCAATTGCCACTATACGGGAGATATGTCCCCTTATCCAGAATACGTTTCTTATTCCAACATTCTTTCACAAATGTACGAGAATTAGCGGATAAATCAGTCCAGCGTTTATTCGTCCCCTCGGGTTGTATCAAATCCATTCTGTAACCTGTTACATGAAGTTCATCATCGATAACATAAAGTTCGGCTAAAGCATTATTTTTGGATGATTCTACGCTCCATTCAAAGATATCTTTCCAACTGAATTCATCATTCGTTGAAGCCATTTTAACATATGCTTGGCATGGCTCTTTGAATCGATTCTGACTGTTTCCCCATCGAACACCCCATGATGAGAATGGAACCTCATCATCCATATTTTCGATTGGAACAACCATTTCTCCACCCCGTCGGCCGATATCCAAAATTACGGCTTCATGTAAGAGGTTTGGATTTCGTTCGAATTCTAATTCTAACCAATCTAGAGTTGGCAATGGAACTGATCGATGCCAATGACAGTAAAGCACTTCAGCCGAAGTTAGTGAGATTGACCCATCTTCATTACGACGACCTATAGCACTTTTTTCAAAAAGTCGAGTAGCTAGAGGTGGTTCCAGTTTCCAATTTTTTCCATCAAAAGAGGGACGTTGGAACGGTTTACGGTCAGACAGCTCTGGCACAACATCTGGTCCAACTGGACGAGTTGTGCGAACTCGCGGTTTGTAACGACGTTGCTGTCGGACCATACAACCACGTCATAGAACACACATATTGTTTCGTCGATTAGACCGATTGTCCTAAGGACTACCACCATGACATACAACCAAGGGGGAGGAACATGGTTAGCGGCTTCTTAGGCACTCTAACAACAGAGGAACGAACTCTTCTGCATCTTATGTTTCACCAACTTCCAGAAGGGATATGGGAAGCACCTGCAGAATTAACACAGGCAGGAATATCTGCTGCGGTACATGTTCAGAGAAAACACGTCCCACGGACACTGAAGAGACTTGAAAAACAGGAATCTATCGATAACACAAGTCGCCATATTCCAGGTGCTCGACAGAGAAGACGAGTTTACTCCTTAACATTGGAAGGTAGGAAACGAGCAAACGCCCTCCACACGAAATTAGGAAAAACACCGATTCGTAACGATGGACAAACAGTATTACTTGAATCAATTTTCAAATCATCTGTCCCTCCTCTTGAAACGTTAGCACATATCGATGAACATTACGTCTATCACCAAAGCCCTGTTCTTTCCCCAGTATCCCACCCAGAAGGTGCAGCATCACTTGATGCCCAAGCTGGAGAAGCTCTCGTGCGTAGAATGTTTGCTCGCGCATGGGAAGATGGCAGAATCACCAAAGATGAGCAGTTGTTACTCAACGAAGTTGTGGATTTCTTAGGCATGCATCCTGATCGTGTTCGCCGACTTTCTAATGAAGCCCGTAGAGAAATTAACGTACCTCCGCCTGAAGAAATATATCTGGAAATGTTGAGACAAGCTCTCGTTGATGGTACAATCCATGATGAAGAAGAAGCCTTGCTAAAAACAGTTCAGGTCGCTTTTGATATTGACGCTGCGACTCACGAACGCTTGCTTAATGAGGCTAAAAAACAGCCATTTATTCCACCAGAATTAGAATCCTATCGTTCGGTATTGAAAACAGCATTATCTGACGGAATTATTACTGGAGACGAAGAAGCAATGCTGTCTACGTTACGTAAACAAACCAACATTTCAGAACAAGATCATGCCACATTATTGGCTGAACTACAAGATGACATTTGAAGAGGGAATATTATGGGAATGAACGATGATGATGCACGAGTGCATGATGCACTACGGAAGTTAGAAAATGATCTCAAATCAATCAAGCCATCGAAGGTATTGCTCGTTGGAGACATTATGATGGATTGTTATATTCATGGTTTCGCAAACAATCTCAATTCAAGAGCGCCTGTTCCAGTCTTGAAAGAAATCTCAAGAGATGAAGATGTAGGAGCCGCAGCACACGTTGCCCGTGGCCTTGATTCACTTGGTCTATCAAGCCAATTGCACGGAGTCGTTGGGGATGATGGTCCTGGACTTGCTGTATTGGATATGCTTGATGAAGAGGGGGTCGATACATCTGGCATTGCGGTCTTAGAGGATAGGACTACTACGGTAAAAACACGATTACTGGGAGCACGAGAGGGACTTGTTCGCGGAGAACAATTACTCTTACGCTGGGATATTGAAGATGAGAATCCAATACCCGAACATGCATCTGAAAAACTCATTGATCAAACGATAAGTGCACTACCTGATTCCTCTTGTTTGATT
This sequence comes from Candidatus Poseidoniaceae archaeon, assembly GCA_022425185.1. Classification (GTDB taxonomy): domain Archaea; phylum Thermoplasmatota; class Poseidoniia; order Poseidoniales; family Poseidoniaceae; genus MGIIa-L2. The sequence continues at coordinate 2,882 of JAKMFY010000276.1, forward strand.
TTATCTGACTATGGATTGGGTGTGCTAAATGATGAGGGGGCTGCTCGTCTTATCACAGCAGCCAAAGAACATAACGTTCCTATCATTGCAGATCCAAAGCTGACAGGATTACATCGCACAAGAGGTGTTGATTGGGTAATGTTTCAATCGAAAGGTCTCGAGCTTATGAGAAGGAGATTGGGTTCACCTACTGGGACTGATGCAGCAATAAAATTACTAGAAACGAATGACTGGAAACATCTTGTTATTCTCGAGGGACAGGACGGTGTAACAATCCATTCAAAGGGAGAAGATACTGTTCACGTGCCTTGTATGCTTGAAGATATTCGGCAAATGATTGGGTTGATTGATGCGGCTGCTGTTGCTGTCGCTACCGCCATTTCCCTAGGCCTTACCGTTGACGAAACCGCTCAATTAGCAAATGCAGCAAGCGAATGTATTCTGACAGCTGACAGAACTGACCGGTTTGTACTCAGATTAGATGATATGGTAGACCGAATTGGTGAAATCGCTTGGAGCCTACAAGTATCGAAGCGCTGAGGCGAAAGTATGAGTTCATGGCTTCGACCAACCACTGCAGATATCGGTCTACGATCCTATGCCGCTTCCTTTGAGCGACTGTTTGAAGAAACCTCTTATGGCATGCAGAATTATCTGATCGATTCTGAATCTGCTAAGAAAATTGGAACCCTCATTCATCATTCTTCTGTTTGGAATGTATCAATAGCACTTCATGAAGAAATGAATAGCATACTTCTCGTTAAATGGTTAGAAGAGGTCTTGTATCAAGATGAAGTTGAGAGAAAATGGATGGTCGAAAGCACTGTTCGTATTCAGACCGATGAAAACTCAATCCATCTTGAAGCTCATGTTTTATGGGTTTCTTCTGAATCAATTACAAAAGAAGTAGAAATCAAGGCAGTTACACGTCAGGATCTTATCGTAATGGAAGTAAAAGAATTCGAAGAAGTTTCATCTCACTGGCCAGAAGTGCCTTCATTTGAAGGACCTGGATGGTTTTGTGATGTCGTATTCGATATCTAGGAAGAGTGGGAATCCTCAGGTGGACGCTCGTACTTTTGAGCCAAATCTGTACACTTCCTCCGTCCCGAGTCCCTACAGCATCCATGGCTCCAGGTAGGGCTGCTCCGTTCCCGGCCTGACCTGTTCCCCCGGTTATTTGGTTTCCGTTTCCTTCCGGAAACGGTTTTCAACACCCGGATCATGTAGGGGCGAGACATCGACGTCCGCATACAGGAACCCAAAAGCCGCTTTCGCCGCCCTGAGGCATTCAGCCCACCATAAAGACGATTTGTGGTACAGGGTACGCCTAGCTCCCCACCTATCCCATGTTACCCTACGTGAAGGTGTATTTCAATCAAACGATGAAACAATCTATGCTTCTTCTTCGTATTTAGATGGACATGAAGTCTTTATTGTATCTGCTTCAACAACGTATTCCCCATTAATTTCTTTGAATGTACCTTCAGCATAGACTGTTCGATTATCTCCTAAACCGTTGGAGATTGAACCAGCATTGGAATAATCAACCAAAACTGTCCCTTCAGATCCCTCCAAAATAAACGTCATATTCATTTCATTAATTGAACCATCCAGAATTTCACCACGAACTGCGACTTCATCTCCTATATGATCAGAGGAGTTGTCAAGTAATTCATCGACGGTTAAGGTAGGCTCAGGAGCCTGCAGAAAAATTGTTCCAAGAACCGCTATCGTGATTACACCGCCAACAAGCATGAGTCGTACACGATAAGACAACATGGTTCTCGATATCCCCTTAATCCGTACCTATTTCAATATCTGCCTTTCATGTAAGATTAACAGATGAACCTATCGCATCCTCGAGAGATTTAAATTTCGAATCTCTCAATTTTCTTCTTACACCATTCACAATCTCTTTTGTCAAACCTGGGCCTTCGAAGACAAAACCAGCATATGCTTGCAGAAGTGATGCTCCATTGATAATCTTCTCCCATGCATCTTCTGAAGACATGATTCCACCAACACCGACAATGGGAAGTTTCCCATTTGTATATTTGAAAATATGATGTATCAATTCTGTGCTACGGGTTGTGAGAGGCGTACCGGAGCATCCACCAGATTGTTTGTACGCTTTGTCTTCCTCATTTGGACGTTGAAGTGTGGTGTTTGTTGCTACAATTCCATCAATGTTCTCAGCTGTTGCAATATCAAGAATTTGCTCGAGTTCAGGTAGAGTCAAGTCTGGAGCGATTTTGATTAGAATTGGCTTTATGTTTCCTCCATACATGTCAGCGGATTTTTTGTTTTCCGAGGAACATTCCCGAATAATACTACTCAGATAATCTCCATGTTGTAAATCACGTAATCCAGGTGTATTTGGGGAGGAGACATTAATCACAAACAGATCAATATCGCACCAAAGTCTCCTTAGCGTTGTAGCATAGTCCTTTTTTGCCTCTGACAAAGGAGTTAGTTTGGACTTTCCTAAATTCGCCCAAACGGGAATTTTACGATTATGCTTTCTCGACTGCTTAAGCCGCAAAGCCACCTTTTCACTTCCTGGATTGTTAAATCCCATTCGGTTTACGAGGGCTCTATCTCCACTATGACGAAACATTCTAGGTTTCGGATTACCTTCCTGTTCGAGCATAGTGACACCACCTATTTCAGAAAATCCAAGTCCTACCGATTCCCATCCACGGAGGGCTTCTGCTCGTTTATCCATACCAGCCGCAATTCCAAATGGGTGTTCGAAATCGATTCCAAATCTCCGAATAGGGAGATTGTGAGTTGGTTTGTATAATGTTCGAAGCAAAAATCGGGTAACTGGATTAGATGCGAGAATTCTAAGCATCAAAAGAGACCGCCCATGAGCCTTTTCAGAATCTTGGACAGCAAGGAGCGGCCGAGAAATGAATCGAAAGACTCTCCCCATAGACTCCCCTTGAACCGATATCCTTCAAGGCTTGTGATGGTTCGGAGTGTCATGGAGGAGAATTCACCAGTATGGCTCGCGTTGCGGGAGGCAGGTAGAAGAATTCTATCCTTGGGCGAAATATCAATACAAATTCCAGATAACTATCATCAAAGATGGCACCGACTTATCCTCAATATGAGTGATGCCTTACCTCAAAGGATTACCTTTCCCTCAATCGTTACCGGTGAGCACTTGATCGTTAAAAATTTAGAAAACCATGTGATCATAACCAATCAACAAAACCCACAATCAAAAGAAACTCTATTTCTTCCACTGCGAACAGAGGATGTATTACCCTCTCTCGAACAAATGTGTTCAGAATTACTCCTTGCAGGATATCCTGGATGCGAAGGATGTGGCTACAGGGAAAATGAGAATGGATGGGATGAAGAAATGAGCAGAAAAAATCTTCAGTTATTCTTGGAGTAATACCTTAGATACCATAAGGTATCTGTTCAAAATGAAGTTTGGCGAGCCTTCAAGTATGGTCGACAAACCGGATGAAATGATGAGCATCGTTGTCCTCGCCGAGAAGCCCAGTGTTGCAGAGGACATAGCTAAAGTTCTTGGAATCTCTAAGAAAGAGGGAACACACTGGCAAGGTGATGGAATTGTCGTTACATGGGCAGTTGGGCATATGCTTGAGCTGAAATACATGGATGACTATGACCCAGAGTTCAAGAATTGGAGAAAAACTGCCGACAGACTACCATACATTCCTGAAGAATTTGAATTCAAACCAAAATCAGGTTCTACAAAAAAACAACTCACTGCTATTAAGAAATTAATGAAGGATAAATCGGTGTCTGAAATTGTCAATGCATGTGACGCCGCAAGGGAAGGAGAACTTATTTTTCAAACAATTTATCGTCATGCTAAAATTAAGACAAGCGTAAGTCGTATGTGGTTGCAATCGATGACGACATCAGCAATTCAGAAAGCGTGGGATGAAAGAAAATCTTCGGAAGAATTCAAACCATTGTCAGATGCAGCTTACAGTAGAACTCAAGCAGACTGGCTCATAGGAATGAACGGTTCTCGCGTCGCTGAGATCTTTTTGCCAAAAAAGCGAAGTGAAAGACAGGCCATTTCAATTGGTCGTGTTCAGACTGCTACTCTTGGAATAATTGTTGACCATGAATTGGAAGTTCTAAAACACATATCAACACCTTATTGGGAACTAAATGCCACATTTACGAACAAGACAAGTTCTTGGAGTGGACGGTGGGAAGGCGGGAAATCCAATGAGGACGTAAAGGCCCACTGGGTTCTCACTCAGGAAGATAAAGATCGAATTCAAAACTTACTCGATTCAGGCAAAGAAGCAGACGTATCTGAAAAACTGACTACAGGAAAAGAACGGCCACCACTCAATTACGATTTAACATCCCTTCAAAGGCAAGCGAACTCAATGTTTTCTTGGCCTGCTAAGAGAACACTTAATGTTGCTCAAGCACTCTATGAACGTCACAAATTGACCACATATCCAAGAACAGATTCTCGATATCTTCCCTCCGATATGACCGATGCAATTGATGAAACGATTGCAAATATTGGAACACAATCCGATTTCACCGGATTTTCACATCATCTAAAGCAGAATGGTTTGGAAAATGTCAAACGAAATTTCAATGATGCAAAGGTAAGTGACCACTTTGCAATTATACCAACTGGAAAGGAGCCTTCAAGTTCACTATCGAATGATGAAAAGCGACTCTATGACCTCATCGTTCGAAATTTCTTGGCATCATGGTACCCTCAATCAACTATTGAAAAGCAAAAGAGAACCGCCAACTTAGGAGGAGAAATCTTCGTTAAAGAGGCACAGCAATATCAAACATTAGGCTGGAGAGAAGTCGTTCCTAAGAAATTGAACTTCCCAGAAGGGTGGGGTACACTAGATGAAAATCCAACCACGTCCAAGATCGAAGAACATACCTGGAAAGAAGATAAATCAAAACCACCCTCACGCCTCAAAGAAGCCCGTTTACTGACACTAATGGAACGAGCTGGAAAAGAAATCGAAGATGAAGAATTAGCAGAAGCGATGTCAGACAAAGGATTGGGCACACCTGCAACAAGGGCAGATACGATCGAAAAACTACTCTCAAGGGGATACATTTCAAGACAACAATCAGGAGCAATTAATGCAGCACCCCACGGAATTCGAATCATAGAAATCCTTAGACGTATTCCAGTCGAATGGATTACATCTGCAGAGTTAACTGGTGAAATGGAATCTGCACTCACTTCTGTACAGCAAGGAAAACTTGCAGCAGATGAATATATGCGACGTATTATTGACCAAACAAATGACCTTGTCACAAGAATCCGAGATCACGAGAGAAGCAATCTATTTACAAACGATGATTCGATTGGACAATGCCCTTTGTGTGAAAGTACCATTACTGAAACAGCACTGTCATACACATGCGAAAAGAATGAAGGAAAAGACAAAGGGTGTACCTTTGTATTCTGGAAAGACACGAGCGGCCGCTGGTTCGATAGAACCACAGCTTCAAGGCTTTTAGAAGAAAAGAAAATAGAAGATCTCCACGGATTCTTTAATCGAAATGGAGAATCGTACAACACTACAATCACTATCGACGACTCTGGGAAGGTGACCTCGGCTTTATCTTCTGGTACTCGTGCCAAAAATACGGATGAAGAACTTTGTTCTTGCCCAAAGTGTGATGAGGGGACAATCCGAGGAACCGATACCCATTACGCCTGTGATAATGAAAATTGTAAATTTAGAGGCGTTGGGAAAGAGATTTGCAAGAGAGAAATATCTCCGGAAGAAGCAAAAGCGATTTTGGTTGACGGAAAATCACCTCTCATTGAGAATTTCATTTCTCGAAAGGGGCGCCCATTCCCAGCTTTCTTAATTCTCGATGGCAATAAAGTCGGTTTTGAATTCCCACCAAGAGAACCAGCAGCAGACGCCCGAAAATTCGAAGTTCAACCCGGTGTTGTTGCAATCTGCCCGAAATTTAAAACTGAAATCTTTGAGACAGAAACCCACTATCGTCCAAAAACAAGCGCATCGGGATGTAAAATCGACATACCTCGTGAAATTGGAAAGAGGGAACTCACTCGAGAAGAAGCCAAAATATTAATCGAGAAAGGTGAGGTTGGTCCATTTGATGATCTCATTGCAAAGAAAACCGGAAACCCATACACTGCAATTCTTTATCTCAAAAAGAATCAGAGAATCGGTTATCGCTTCGCAAAACGTTGAATTCGGAAAAAACTTCATGAAGTCAGTCCCGTCAAACCAACCATGGACTACGACTACGATGTTGTCATTGTCGGCGCTGGCCCTGTTGGAGGCTATGCATCGCGCCTTCTTTGTGAGAGAGGATTATCTGTATTGATGATCGAAGAACATACTGAAATCGGACGTCCATTCCAATGCGCAGGCCTTGTAACTCCTAGCGCTATGCATGCTGTAGAAGCATACGGAACAGTTGTTCAAGATGTGGACGGTGCCTTAATTCATGGCCCCTCTGGTACGCTTGTTCCCGTAGGAAAAGATGGAGATCTACGTACATATGTTGTTTGTAGAAAACGATTTGATCAAGAAGTCGTTCAACAAGGCCTGAAAGCAGGAGCAGATATTGTCCTCGAATCTCAACCAACCGATGCGCAAATACACCCTGATGGAGTCATTGTGACGATTAAGAATCAACGTACGAACCATGAACGAGATGTTTCCTGTAAACTCTTCATTGGTTGTGACGGAGCCCATTCATGGGTACGGAGAAAATTCAAAATGGGTCATCCAAAAGAAATGATGGTTGGCTTTCAAACAGAGGTTGTGGGATATGAGGGTAAGAATCGCTGGCTAGAGATGTACAGTGGTTCGAAAATTGCTCCAGGATTTTTTGCTTGGGTAATCCCATCCGGCAATGAAACACACCGAATAGGACTATGGTCAAAAGCAGATATGTTGGATGGAAAAACGATACTTGACTGTTACAATGATTTACTTGCACATCCACTATGGAAGGAACGATTTGAAAATGTTCGAGAAACAGCACGCTATTGTGGACCTGTTCCATCTGGAATGATCCGACGTCCGTTCAAGGACCGAGTCATGGTTCTTGGCGATGCAGCAGGCATGGCTAAGCCAACAACTGGAGGAGGGCTCGGCCCAGGATTCAAACAAATTTCATCGATTGTGGATAAACTTGTTATGGCAATAAATAATGACAAACTCACAGAAAAAGATCTCAAATCGGTTACTAAGGCATCATGGCCTAAAATGAAAAAAGAACAAGACAGAGCCCGAGCGTTGCGTGATCTCCTCGTATCAACTCGTACGGATGAAGAATTAGACCAGCATTTTGCTAACTTTGCTAAACCCGAGGTCATTGAACTGATCAATTCGGTTGGAGATATCGAAAAACCAGTACCATTAGGCATGGCATTATTGCGTAAAGTACCTGCTTTCAGAAAATTAGCGTTCCAAGCTGGAGTAAAATTACTCTTCACCTGAGGCAGTCTTATGGGTAAATGGAATATTATTCATAAAGTGAGGTATCCGCCTTTTGACCATCACCGTTGGAAACCCGATTCTGTACCGATTGTTGAAGAAAAGTTACACATTGATCTTACTGAAGAACAAATTAAAAGCAGATTCCCTGAGTTTGTAATCCAAAGTGAAGAAGGATGGTTGCTCGAGCGATCTATCGTTTCCAACGATAACGAACAGTGGAATGAAGAACCTAAGGTATTGGTCGATGATTCCCCTTTTGTTAATCTTGTCTACCAACAAAGGAGAGGGTGGTATATCATTCCAAATAATATTCATTCCGTTGCGAGAAGATTAATTAATTTCGCAGTGATTCTTCTTTTAGTCACCCTCACATATTTATTCATTGAACCCATACTTAGTGCCTTCGGAATTCCAAGTTTGGGAACAAAAAGTATTCGATTGGGTTTGTTAGATTACCCAATATTGACTGTAGTTGTTGTACCCTTC
>JAKMFY010000287.1 GCA_022425185.1 Candidatus Poseidoniaceae archaeon
CGTGCTTCTGCAATCTTTTCTACACCACGATGAATGTAGCCAAGTTCTGCTTCGGTATCGACAACGGTTTCACCATCGACCTTTACACGAAGTGTCCAAAGACCATGCGTCATTGGATGTTGAGGCCCCATTGTAATCCACATTTGTGCCATAATATCGCCTCACTTTACCCGGCCCTCATCTGCCGGCTTTCGTACGAAACCTTGTGGGTCATCATACATCTCATTGTAATCATGATATCGAATTTTATGTTGCTTTTGCAATGGATGGAATCCTTCAGGGCTGTCGTGAGGATTGAGAACACGGTGCATGTTTTCATGACCTTCGAATTGAATCCCAACAAGATCCCATGTCTCTTTTTCATTCCAATCCGCTCCAATCCAAATAGATTGAACGCTCGGCACAGATGGTTCTCTGCCGTCAGGTAGGTCGATAAGGACTTCAACTTCAAGAGGAATATCCATTCCTTCAAGGCTTTCTGCTTTCAAAACATCTGATGTGAATGGTTCAACGTCGCGAACGGGTTGGCGCATGAAATGGTATGCTAATCTCCATGTACGGTCTCCGCCGTCAGGATAATGCGTTCCTGTAACCATCGAACAGTAGTTGATTCCTGCATCAAATCGCATCCACTTGGCCAATGCCACCCAGTGTTGTGGCGGGCAAGTCATACGGACGAATGCAAATTTTACAGCGTTGTTGTGGTGTTCGATTGAAACGGTTACTCCAGAGCCTCCAAAACGCTCTTCTGCTTGTTCAAGGAATGATGAAGCTGCTGCTTCATTTTGTTCTGATGTGATGCTCATGCCCATTTCAGTCCTCTCCTACGATAACTGGCTTCTCACCATCTCGGCCTGTGCTCGGAGCACCGCCGATTCGAATGATTTTCTCTCTTAGAAGGCCGAAGCCATCAATCAGAGCCTCCGGACGAGGCGGGCATCCTGGGACATAGACGTCAACAGGAATAACTGTGTCAACGCCTTCTAGAATGTTGTAGGACTGGAAATAAGGGCCACCAGAAATCGCACATTCGCCCATTGCAATGCAGTATTTTGGTTCTGGCATTTGCTCCCAGAGACGAACAACTTTGTCAGCGAATTTCTTGCTGATTGGTCCATTGACAAGGAGAACATCGGATTGTCGAGGGGATGAACGGAACAGAACACCAAAACGGTCTCCGTCAAAACGAGGTGTTGCTGCTGCTGCCATTTCGATAGCACAGCATTTGATTCCTAAGTGAAGTGTGAAGAGGGATTTACGGCCGCCCCAATTGAAAAATCGACCTGCAAGTACGGAAAGTAGTTGCTTGATTTTCGTAGCCTTTAGGGCCTCATCAGTTACGTCTCCAACCACTTCAACGAGTGCTCGGCTATTGAATGCCGTGTAGTTTTCTCCAGATTCTGCCATGATCTCACCTCAGATGTAAATTCGTCCTCGCTTGCGGAACACATACCAAACGCCAAGCGACATGATTGCAAAGAAGACTGCAAGGACTGCAAGTCCAGCCTCAGCGTTTGCTATTGCTTCTTCAGTGCCTTTGTTCGTTTCTTCAGCAGTAACCACGCCACCCAATACAAGGAACATGAATGCTACATCGAATACGAGGAAAACGATAGCATACCAGTAATATTGAAAGTGGAATTGAATCATTGCATCGCCTATAGGTTCGCTTCCACATTCAAATGTTGAAAGTCGACGAGGATAGAGACTGTGATCTCGCTCATATCCTTCAAGGAGATATGACCTTGTGATGTGTGGTCGAGACGGATCAGTACGTGGACGTAAAGCCCATGACATGATGAAATTCGTCATTGGCATAAGGATGCCAACCACAGTGAGGAAAGCGATTGAGAGATAGGCGCTTGGAACCGAACCTGCATCGACCATTGTACATCGCCTCAGAAAGCATCCGCTCTCTAAATAATCCGACTTGAATACCCACCATAAGCGTTCCCAGTCGACCACGCGTAAAACAGGGCTTGATTGGGGGCATTCTCAGATGCCCAAATCGCACTCAACTACGTCGACTGATGATGAATCCAAGAAGGACAAGGAAGACGAAGCCGCCACCAATCGCAACCACCGTAGTATCCTCTGCAAATGCAAAGAGAGATGATTCAACATTTCCAGTTACATCGAATTGTTGATTGACGCGTCCAATGCAAAAATCTTTTTCGCATTCGGGTTGAGCTGAAACGGTGAAATCAAACGTATCTTCAAGTTCCGCATTGTAAGGAGATTTTACGGTTACTGTGATGTTTTTCGTTTCCCCTTTATCGATCCAGCATTCAAGGAGATTACTTCTGATCGTTTCACAGTCGCCATCAGGGTCATCGAGTGTTATCATCCATCCACGGAGGTTTTCTGAAGAAAGGACCTCTGTCATCGTACGGACATTTCCATCATTTCGAATTTGAACATCGAATTCTAGCTTATCTGGATATGTTATGTCAAAGGAATCCTGACTAGGTTGTATGATTTGAAGGTTGAAAATTTCTTTGACGCTCAAGGAAACCGTTGCTGTTCCACTACGATTTGCAGCGTTTGATTTGCTTGTGACAACGATGTTCAAATTGCCACCCTCACCGGTTGGAGTTGCCTGATTAACATCTATTTTGAGTTCAAGATACATCTCGTATGGACGGACATTGTGCCCCTGACTCAGGTTCAGTGTGAACAACATCTCCTCCAATGCTGCATTTTCTGTGTTTTCAAGATATGGTGCTCCCGATGCATCAGTGACGAAACGGCTGTTGTTTTCGTCCCAGATCCCGTAACCAAATGGAATTGCTATTTCGTCTCCAATAGGTAACCCAGTCGAATATATTGTTCGCGTTGCTATACCGGTAAGCCCTGTTAGCTCGATGACAGCAATGTCATCGCCATTACCCACATTACGTAGCCAGAGACCTATTGTCTCATCATCACCTGGAGCGAGAATCAATTCACCGGTTCTTCCATCCAGACCACCATTTTCAAGACGAACGTCCATCGCATAATCTCGAGTTGTTAGGAAAGCAGTGAATCTCAGTTCTCGTTGATTGTCTGGAATCCCATCAGAGTCTTCATCGACACTGTTGGAATCGTCTTTGTTGGTAACTCTTACAGTCAAAGTGGTATATTCATCAGAATCTGTGACAGTGACGACACAGAAAAGTTGCTTCGAAGTACGTGCATCAACTGCGATTTCAGTAAATCGGTTTCCAGCAGTATCCTCAAAGTAAAATGACCACCCAGGCGAAGCCGTTTGGCTGATTACACTTAGTCTGAAACTGTCCTCTACGTTTCCGATGTTATCGATTTCGAATGGGAATTTGACTTCATTGTTATTCTTACCAGTTTGTGTCATAGCTGTTGATATTACCTCGAATTCATGAACGGCTGCGACCGAGACTGAAAGAGTCACATCATCGTAGGCTTGACCTCCTGATGAAGGGGAGACCGAGAGTACGATGTTGACAACCTCTGTTGCCAATGCATCTGTTGGTAAAGAGACTGTAACATCGACCGTATCTTTTCGTTGAGGCGTGTGCTTGGAATCGAGTGAAATAACGTTCTGATCAAGTTCAACACTCCATCCAGCTGGTAAAGAGGAAGGGGTGATTCTGAAGTTATCAACGCCGTTACCTGTATTCTCGACTGTGACTGATGTTGTCGCACTCGTTCCCGGCTCGATATTATTGAGTTGGGAGGAAGTCATGGAGATTGTTGCACCGTAAGATTGTCCAACGATGATCGTTAGTTCAGAACTGCATTTGACTGTGGTTCCATCTTTCCCTTGAATGGTTATTGTTTGCTCTTCACCGGCTGTAACGGAATCATCTGGAGTAACTTTGAGATTGAATTCCTTAGTTCCACTTCCTCCTCCATAAGGCAACAGTCCGCTGGTGCCTCCGACAAATGCAACCCACCCAGCCTTAGGACCAGCAGCAGCGGTTCGAATCGTCCAATCCGAGTTACCTTCGTTAGAAAATATAGCCTTTAGTGTAGCATCAGCATCAGGTTCAATGCTCAATGTTGTTTTCGAAAGACTTAGATCACACTCTTTCAAAACAGGAACAGTAATATCAAATTCTTGCGTATCTGAGGAGTTCCCTGTTGGGTCGGAAGATACTGTTCCAGTAACTTCCCAGCAGTACTTATCGGCTTCTTCTTCGTTGTCTATATCAAGGGAAACGATGACATCTTCTGTTTCATTTGCTGCAAGCGAAACCGATGTTTCCGATAACGAAGGCGTTAGACTACCCGGGTTTGAACAAGCACCATCTGTTACCTCATCTACTGCGAGATTAACATCTGCTTGTTGTTGGCCGGTATTTTCAACAACGAGAATCCATTCTGTTGTCTCTTCACCGCCCCATGTCTTACTAGAGACGACCATTGACAAATCTACTCCGAAAAGTGCATTGCCAGATCCATCGCCAGCTGTCGTCGTCACCGTAGAAGTTTCTGTAGCGGGTTGCCCTGGTACTTCTGGAGGCTCTGGAGATTCTGTTGCAGTCGCTGTAACGGTCGTGTCGCAAGATGATTCTGCATTGATCGTTAGTGTAACAGTCATGGTCGCTTCTTCATAGGAACCTGATTCAATCGCCCCACTGATTTGGGTAATGGATGAGGTGTATGCCCCACATTCTTGAGTTCCTTCTTCCGCTGTACTCAGTTGAATTGTTACTGGAGTCGACCCATCATTGTAAACTCGAACCGTATATTCCCCAGATTCTCCAGGATTGATGTTTTGTTCAGATGGATTAACGGTTAGCCGAATGTTCGCATCCCTCCCTTCATCCGCAGAAACTGTAGGAACTGAGAGAGGCATCATGGAGATGACCATGAGCGAAATAAACAATATCGCAAGGTGTTTGTTGCCAGATGTACTGCTCAAGAAAATCCCTCTCCTATCTAGCGGGAGGCGTTGACCTATCAAAAGGATGTCCTTTCTTGTTTACGGATTATGCAAGTACGAACTGTTCTACACTTGCTCCGCAATTTGCACAGGCTTCGAGACTTTGAGCCTCACAATTTTCAGTACCATTTGTATGATATCGAGCGCCACACCCAGGACATCCTTGCATTGGCCCAACAATTGGACCATGGCATGACCAACACATCACTGCAGGTTGCTGTTGAACAATCGATGGGAGTGCTTTTTGCTCTGGAGAAATAACTTCTGATTCTTTCTTTGAGCGAGCTGTTATGATCCCAAATAACAGAACTGCAACAAGAATAATTCCTACGCTTGAATACAATAGTGTTTGGCTATTGGAGACCGATTCACTAAACGAAGCCGTTACATCAATGTCAACAGTTGTCGTTGGAGTGGATACATCTTGCGTTCCAGTTAGCTTGAATGTTAGTTGCTGTGAACCAGTTGCTGAACCTGTAAGAACCACGGTGAATTGTTGGGAATCACCAGCGACCATATTCACAATATCTTCCTCGACTAGCGACGCTGTTAGCCCTTCCGTGGTTTGAACTTCTAGCCTGTGAGAAAGTTGAACATTTCCCGTATTGGTTAAACGAACCTGAATCGTCCCAGATCCTGAATCATCGATATTTGAAAGTCCTGTAACCTTCCAATCAACTCCTCGGCTTTCTGCAACGAGGAGGCTTGTTCCTTCCACCAGCGAAACATCATCCCCTGAAAGTGTGAAACTGAAATCAGGTTGGGAGCCAACCTCTATTGTTGATGGTATGATAACCGAGCAAACGACAGGTACGACATCGCCGAAAGCAACTCGTGTAACATCCAAGCAATCTCCAAACAGTCCTTGGGAGAGTGAAATCGATAAATCGGGCCTCCATGTTGTTTCAGCATCGTTGGTCAACAACCAGGTGAAGATAAGTTGTTGATCTGCAGGGTGGGAGCCTGGACCAAATGGATGATCGAATGTTCTGCCATCTTCAAACTCTAAACTCTTGAATGTCAATTCTGGTTGTGGTAATGCTAAGACTTCAAGATTACTGCTCCATGAATACCGGTCTGAACCGTTGTCGAGATTAAGTGCGATTTGACCTGAAAGAGCCTCTCCATTTCCAACGATGCTGATGAGAATATTTTCCGAATTGTCCGTCCATGCCATCTCAACTGGCTGAAGAGTTGATTGCACTTGCCATCCTGGAGGTAGAGACATGCTCGGGTTGAATGTGAGGTCTACATTTCCACGATTTTCAATCGTAAACAAGAGATTCACCGTTGCATCTGGGCGGGGCGTTCCAATGTTGGATTCGAGTATAATCTCAACCTCGCGTACTTCCATGACCCGAATTGGGATGTCTATCTCCCACGTTTGAGAAGGATCGGTTTGAGATATGGCAGTTAGACGTACCATTCGCTCGGCTCCTGCTGCAGTAGACACTTGTGGCGGAATGAATTGTAATTCTACATCCTTTTGGCCTTGTTTTGTGATAAGACCTGTCGAACCGGAAGATGCCCCTGGTTCGCTTCCCAAATCTTGGAATCCTGCGCTCCATCCAGATGGGGCTTGTAAGAATAAATCATATCCGATCTCTGTATTTCCGTCATTGTAAACTCGAACTGAAAGATTCGTCGGATTTGCAGGATGTACGGGGACAATCTCGTAATCATACTCAATTCTAAATTCAGGAATGTTCAGGACATGGAGGTACAATTGATACGGGTACGTGATACCATTATCGACATCAATACCAACGACATTGATCTCATACATTCCTGGCTCAGGAGCTTCTGGATAAACAATCGTGACTGATATCGAAGCCTTTCCCTTTCCTTGGAGTGTGAAATTCGAGGCTGTCATTCCGACATACCAAGGCACGGTTACTCCATCTGAAACACGTGAAACGCCGAGGATGTCGATTGAAGCATTCGTTTCTAACAAAGCTGTATTTTCAAGCGTGAGATTCCAAGAAGCGGTTGTTTGACTGGCAAATTGAACGATCTGTTCAGTCACATTTGATGTGACTTTGACACCTGGTGCTGTGACGTCAACAATGGTGGTAAGGAGGTTATTGTTTTCTTGAATTTCATCAACCGTATCATCAGGATCGATCTTCAATTCCAGTGTTGCAATTCCGGATTGAGATGGAGTCCAATACCATGTTGACTGACGAGATGCTCCCGGATTGATGTCAACGGTTTTACGATCTTCTTCAACACCATCGATGACAAAGGCAAGATCAACAGATTCTGCTTTGATATTTCCTGCATTGAAGACCTCTGTTGTTAATCGAACTTGATCACCAACTTGTGGAATTGAGACATTGAGAAGCATTGAGTTCGCTACGACTTGAGGATCTGGACGTAAATCGTTCACACCCTGTCCTGAAACGGCAATAGCAAACGGTTGAGTATTGCTTCCACCGTGCAGCCCATCTTTCACTCGAACAGTCCAAATTCCTTTCATTGCAGTATCAATGAGCACGACTTCGAGGTTGTTTACGTCGTCTTTGGTACCGCCCGTTGTTGAACGCCCGTTTGCAAAATCATTACCGAGATAGATTGTACCATCTGGGGATTCGACTTCTAAATCTAAATCATTGACGAGTTGATTGTTGGAAAACCGACTTCCACGTGCATCAGACCAAGCGAGAACTGTTTTGAGTTGAGAATTCGCAAACGTGACATTGAACACGTATGATTTTGATTGACCGGTATTCGACAACACTGAGCGATCATCAACCCAAATACCACGTCCCTGAGAAGGAGCAAGAGTTTCTTTGAGATTCACTCGCCCCCACCCTTCATCGTTGTTCGGAATATCTCGAGTGTTGATGTCTTGTGCCCCAAGGACCAAGAGGGCTTTGATCAGAGCACCCTGAGGAGAAGGGCGTTGAGCAATTTCAAGAAGATATTCTCGAATAAGTGCTGAAGCACCTGCTGCGTTTGGTGTAGCCATGGACGTTCCCGTGTATTCGAGATACCATGTGGATTGCCAAGATGAACCTGCGATATCTTGCGCCTCTTGAGCACGACATGAACGGACATATCCGCCTGGTGCGATAATATCGGGTTTGATTCGTCCGTCATCAGTTGGCCCACGAGAAGATCCGGACATCAGATTATCCGGCGCTCCATTGTATCGTGCTTGATGGTTTCCAACCGTTACTGAATTTTTAGCAGTTGATGGTGAAGATACTGTTCCAGCATTTGGACCATCATTGCCTGCTGCAAATAAAATCGTTAGACCTTCAACGCCGTTGTAAACACGGTCGTAATTGTTGGCTCTATCATCGACGTCTTCCGATTCAGACGTATATTTACCTTGATTTGATGCTGCTGAAGAACCCCATGAATTGGTATGAATTCGAGCTCCTGAATTGTAGGCCGTATTGAGAAGGTAATTGAGTGACGGTGATTGGAAGTTTCCTGTATTGTCATTCTCCATGGCTTGGAAATAGAGACTTGCATCAGGAGCAACACCTGCATAACCGCCTTTTGTTCCATCGCCAAGAACAGTACACGCAACGTGTGTTCCATGTCCAGAGTGTTTGTCTGCAGTCGAACCGTCTCCAATCACATCGAAATTACCAATAACTCGAGTGCCGAAATCGCCGTGGTCTTCATCCAATCCTGAATCAGCAACTGCAACAATTTGCCCAGAGCCATCCAGATCGGTTGTGAAATAAGAACGCATTGTTGAGATCTTCATGTGATTCTTCGATTGGTCGTTACTGAACGCCATTTGAGGCTCAAAACGCAACCACATGACAGAAGGTTGGCGAACAATGTCAAGGACATCGTCTACAGAGAGGAGGCCTCGGTATCTTCCAGCATCCAGTTTGACAACATCATCCATCGCCAAAGATGCAACATCACTGAGGTCTTGTTCAATACTCGATCCACTTGCATCATGTATGGAAATTAGATCGAGCGTTTGTTCGCCTCTCCATCCTTCGACACGTACTTCTTGCCCATAGATTGTTGCAGTTTCTTGTTCAAAGAGCATGGCATCGAGAAAAACATCGTCTAGAAACATAGCTAATGGAACGAGGAGTTGTTCTTCGATTCCATCGATGAGCCTTGCTGAATCAAATGCATCAATTGTTCCTTGCACGAGTAAGCCCGATGGAGAAATGTATTCTCTGACTTCAATACCCTGCATATTGGATAATTCAGAGCGTACATCAAGGAGATTACGTTCGTTATTCACAAGCAGAAGACGCACATCATTACGAGGTTCGAGAACATCGCTGGACAACGGCCGCGATGTTTCGAGCCCGTGTACAGTGAATACGCCTATTCTCGAATTTGCCTCTACTGCTCTTTGTTCCTGTTCGATGGATACATCGAGTTCTCCAACAAAGTCAGAATAAGCATCTGTTCGAATTGAAAACTGTTCGAATTCATCAGCGATAAGGGTGGATGGTTCATCTTCTTCAGATTGAATAAGACTACTCCAAGGACTCAACAAGAGAATCAGTAAGATTCCGAGTGCTGGCCTCCATTGATGTCTCATCACACTTCTCCTCCGTTACAAGACGCATTTATCGCTATGGGTAATGTGTTTCTAAGTCAATCAAAATAATTTAGTTGTGGTTTCACAGTCATCAACGAAGCGTTCTGATGCCCATTCGCCAACAACATGTGACCAAGATTCTGTATGGACTCTATTATCAAAAGATGTCCAAGTGACAGATACTTCCAGTATGTACTCATCCCAAACAGTATATCCAAGGACAATCATTTCCAAATCATCACCGGCAAGAGATGAATGTGCTTCGACTTCATCGACATCAATTCTCATCTCCTGTATGAGATTACCAAACTCGTCCTGGAATTCAACCTGAACTGTTACGTCTGTAATAGCACGGCTTCCATCATTGTATAATTCAGACATAACCAGATGCCCACCTCGTTGCATGTAGATCGTCTCAACTTCCACATCATCTCGTGGAAGAACCCAATACCATCCACTTGCAATTAATCCAACGAGAAGGAGCATGATGAGGCCCGCAATAGCAACACGAGCAGGATTGATGTTCCTGATTGTGTCTTTGATGAAAAGAGCTGCTTGTTGGGCTTGCATGTATGCTTCTGCTTGTTCTGGATCGTCGAGATCTAATCCCATTGCAAAGGCTTCTTGTCGTTGGGATGATTCCAGCAAACCAAGAGGTTTTGAGGCGATAATATCGTCCTCATGCACTACAAGTTCGTCTTCCATCTTCATCACCCAAATATCATTGCTAACACAGATGCAACACCTGACGTAATTGGTTCGACCACCAATATGTGTCGTGTTTCAACGGAACCACCTGTCAGCGTACTGACAACTGATAAATCTGTAACGACCCCGTTCACGCCCATCGAGGTTGAGGTTGGAATAAATCCAGTAAACTGAGCATCGAGGAGGACCCCTCTTCCATCGACTTCGAGGTCGCCCATGATTGGAACATATTCACCTGGTTGAACGTGAACTTCTGCACTCGAAACAAGACGTCCTGTGGTGATATCGTCGATGATGATGACTGGGTATCCAAGCGGGCGATGAATTGTAATCGTGGCTCCTTTGAGATCTTCTCCTATGATTTCAAGACGATCGAGGAAAACACCAGGTGCTCCAGGAACATTGGTTTGTCGCATGTAGAGTTCTTCAACTCCATCACCCGAGCTAACGATTCGAACACCCCAGTCATCAGTGGTTTCTAGTTTGAATGTTCGAGGCAAATTTGTTGCCATCATCAGAGTGTCTCCTTTTGCGTCAATGGCTCGTCCAGACGCTTCGATGTACATGTCCATCTTATCAGAATTTGAAGCATAATCCAAGGTCATCATGCCTTGGAAGGAGGTCTCTTCCCGAATATCAAGTCGTTGATCGGGCTCGGCCGCAAGGTGCATTTCGGAAGGTACATCTCTGAAGAATGTTGTAGCAGGCCACCAAAATCCATCGACGAATCGATGCTGTTGAATCATCATAGATTGAACGCTCGTATCACCAACGCGGAATTCTTGAGGAACATCGACATCGATCAATAAAACGTCTCCAATTGTCGATGAAAACTGGGTTTGTTGAGGAACTCCAACCAAGAACGTTTCAGCACGTACCTTATTCTCCTTATCATTGAAAACGGCATAGACGTAATCCAAACGTTGCCCGATATCGTAACTCATGTCTACTGACAATCGGGGAACTGTGAGATTCTCTTGACGTGAGAATAACGCTGTCACCGATACGTCTCTGGAAGTTGACGTGTCTAACCCAAATATTTGAAGTTCAACGGAAGACTTCTGGATGCCATCCATCGTAAGATAGAATCGTTCTTGTGCTGGTAGCCAGCCTTCAAGATTCATTTCAAAATCGTACGTTGGAACTTCTTCGACCAAAGTGAATATGTAATCGATTTCAATACGTCCAGATGGTAATTGTGGAAGCCATGTGCGAAGGTGCCAACTTCGTCGAGTTTCAAATGTGATGCCTCTTTCCTCAAGCAAGCCTACATCGATGCCCTTG
>JAKMFY010000293.1 GCA_022425185.1 Candidatus Poseidoniaceae archaeon
GATATCAAGAGCATTGTAACCTTCTTGCATCCAATGGAATACTTTGATTGTCCATAAAAGAAATTTCCAAAGGGCCTTACATCACATGAAGAAAATGAAGGGTTTGAAAGTTCATGAATGAGGACGAAATTAATTCTAAAGTATTGGTATCTCGTAATCTGACGAAGTCAAATCAGGTAATTCTTCTCCAGTCTGTTCAATTTCAGTGGATTTTCCCGCTTTTTGTATAATTATTCCAGCAGTACCCCTTTGACTCTGAGGATATTTTGTGTCAAATAAGAAGTATCCAAAACCCAATAGAATTGCACCACCAATGATCGGAATAACGGTCAGTGTTGAGTCACTGTTCCTAAACAAAAGGACCACGGCAGTGATTAACAAACCGATTGCTGAACCCATCAACAGCATCCGGGATGCGTTCGCCATAACCCTGACGAACAAGTGATTTCACATAGCATTTCTTTCATTGCGTTCATTATTGACCACGTTATTCAAGAACCGATTTGCCTCTTTCGATTCATGGCGGGACAAGAAGGTGGGTCAAAATCCTCACGTGGATGGCTCATGACTGCAGTTGCTCCTTGGGGAGAAAACGGAGAAGATGCATTCGATCAAGGTCTGGTTGAACTCGGTCTAGGAGATGCAAGATTAATTCAAGTTCAAGGTGCAATGCTTCCTTTAGGATTCAACATTGTTCCACCAGAAGCATTGCCAATGGGTTCTCTCGTAGAGTGTCATCTTGCCACAGCATATGCTTGGTCTGGTTCAACTGCTTGTGCCGGAGTAGGTTATGCTCTTTGTGAAACCCCAGAAGGTGAAGAATGTGCAATCGTTGCAACGATTACAACCGAGGCAGACTACGAAGAAACAGTTCTGCTCTTGCGTAGAAATATTCAGAGAAAACTTGCATCTCGTGATTTAGAAGTTGTTGCATTTGATGTAGCTGTTGATGAAGTAACTGCGGGAGCTGACCATCACGGTGTTGCCATTGCAGCCTTGATCTTACCAGATTCCTTACGAATGGCAGGTCGAGGAAGAACGGGTCCAATTCGTGGTGCATTAACACGAAGCGCTGAACCTGAAAAGAAACGAGTAGATACGAAAGCACCTGCAGCACCTGCACGACGTCCTGGAGGTCAATCTCCAAGAACAGGTACAGATTTTAGTTTGTGAATCTTCTTAATCTGTTGCCCAAAGCCTCTCTCATGGAGAAATGGAGTGTTGTGCGATGTCCTGCATGCAGGAATTGTCATGGCACACGTACACGTCCTCGCCAATGTCCTCATTGTGGGCAAACTCTTGCAAGCAGTACCCCTATTGTAGCGACTGCTGATTCAGCAGCCCAATTAAGGATAGAAGTGGCTTTGGCAAATACTCCTGAAGAGATACGCGATGAACTCCGCAAAAAACTTGAGGCTACTGATGAACCACTTGTTGCAATCAATTCAACATCTCCTCGTCACTTGTATTCATTGATCGTTAAGCGAGCAGGAGAAAGTGGTATCATTCACAGGAATGATGTCGAGGATGTTTTACTCAAAGTGGAGTCTGAGATGGATGCAGATGACCTTTTAGATCAACTCGAAATCAACGGAACCATCATTCGTCGACAGGACGGAACCTGGCAACTCCTTGAGTGAACTTCATATGCGGAATGACGTCCCCCAAACCAAGGGCGTATGGGTTAGTTTGGCCTATACTCGGGCGTTTGGGACGCTTGGACCCAAGTTCAAATCTTGGTACGCCCACCATCATATCGATGCATTGCGAGTCGATCGACTCGATGAGCCAGCCACCAAAAGAATGGGAGTGCTAAAACCATCAAAGGTTTACTCAGTCCCCAAAAAATACTTGCATACCCGAGCAAGTATGCTGTAAGTGCTAACCACATTAGTGGTGAACGTTTCAAATGACGGAAACACCGGGTGTGATGTTCTTTGGTCATCATCAATCCGACATTGAAAAAGAAACGTTTGGGTTTGATTCCAGAAATTTCGCTTCCATAAACTGCTCGAACAGGGACATCTTTGACATTCCAACCTTCAGATGAGAGGTGTATAAGCCAATAGTTTGGATATCCATAACCCTTCCATGAGTTGTTCCAATTCCATTGTTGAAGCAAGGTAGATGAAGAGGCAGTGTACCCGCATTGAGGATCTGTGACCTTTTTTCCACTCGCTAATGTCGTCAGCCAACCAAGGATTTTCGATGCCCGCTGTCTCGTTTTTGGCATCTGTTTGATATCAGCGTCACTCAACATTCGATTTCCTTTAACAAAATCAGCCTCTTCTGTCAGAATAGGTTGAAGAATTGACTCAAGGTTTTGAGGATCCATTTGTCCATCTCCTGCCATAACAACACTGATGAATGGATGTTCTAAGTTCTTCAAAAGATATTGGTGGCCTAAATCAATCGCCCCACCGACACCGATTCCATCTGTTTGTAGGATGATCTTTTCGAATGACGTTGGAATTGAATTGGCTCGCTGATTCGTTGTATCTGTTGAGCCATCATCAATGACAACTGCCATATCAATAAACTCGGGGAGCGTTTCCAAGACTCTTTGGATGTGGTTTTCTTCATTACGAGCTGGGATTACAACACCGATGTATTGTCCTTCCAGCATGTTCCTTCCAGTCGTTCGTGCACAAAAGGGGTTGTGTCCCAATCCACATGAGGGAGAATTGAAAGGTAGGACGTCGACCAGTGGTTGTGGTTAAAG
This sequence comes from Candidatus Poseidoniaceae archaeon, assembly GCA_022425185.1. Taxonomy (GTDB): domain Archaea; phylum Thermoplasmatota; class Poseidoniia; order Poseidoniales; family Poseidoniaceae; genus MGIIa-L2. The sequence continues at coordinate 2,723 of JAKMFY010000293.1, forward strand.
GCACCTTACGAGTAATTGGCGTCGGGCAAGATATCGAACTTCGTGTCGTATCATTTCTCACCCGGGCACGCCAAGTTACCAACGATGTTGTCTTTATTGACCTTGGTTCCAAGGATGAGACGAAGATTCTTGTTGAAGAAATAGGTTGTAAGATCCTTGAAACAGATGAGCGTAACCTACTCAATATTTCACAGGTATTGCATGAGTCGGAACTTGACCCTGTTGACAATTATTTGATTATCAATGTGAACAAAGAATGGTCTTTGCGAGAGTTTCCTCTGCATCTGAATCGCTCACGAGAAGGATGGGACGTTTACGTTGGACTCGTATCTGATTCTGGTGACGTCGCTAGTCCGTCTGAAAGTGTTCTTTCCGAATCCAGATTCCAACATTCTTCATTGAGCCATAATGGTTTAGAAGAACTCTCGAAGTCTTCAATTTCATGCACAGCACATGATCTTTCAGATTCTCTTCGCGTACGTATTGTACAATCAACAGCTCTGCCGACACTTCCTCAACGCGAGTCTCTCGCAACGGCTTCACGATTTGCTCAATTATTCATGTGGATGATTCAATCAAGACATCCATTGTTCTTATTCGGTATTCCTGGATTGGTCTTGTTTATTCTTGGATATCGCCTCTCCGGAGGTGTTGTTGACACCTTTACGGAATTAACAACGGAATCTCTCGGTGTTACGTTTGCAACCATCGCAATGACATTGTTTGGACTCTTTGCCATGATGATTGCGCTCATGCTCTACATTATGGGTAAGCAGGTTGAGCAAATACAAGCCCAATATGAGTGGCCAAATAAGGAGTGATTCGATGACTGGATTAATTTGTTTAGATATGGACCGCGTGTTGGTCGATCACCTTTCTACCTGGCAATTTGTGTATGATAATTTAGGAATCAATAACGATGAATCCTTTGAATTGTACAACCAAGGCCTTCTTGATGAATGGGATTGGATTAAACTCGATGTTGCATTGATCAAAGACAGTTGGCTTGAAAAACATGGATTTCCAATAAGTGATGCTGACTTACGTGCCTGTATGGAAGGGATGCCTATGATGAAGAATTACAAACTCCTGATTCAAGAATTACTTGATGAAGGCCACCATGTAGCCATTGTAAGTGGTGGCTTACAACAAACTGCACGTGATATTTCGACTCTCTTTCCAAGCGATACGAAATGGAAGAGACGCTGGGGGGGAATTGATCGCCACACCTCAAAACGACTCGCAAATGGCTATGATACTCGATTGCACGTTTTCACAAATGGTTGGCTTGTAGGTTCTGAAAATGCAGACGGTTCATTGCCGATTGGGGATTATGGTCGTTATCAAGTTCAAATGGACGGCAAAGGAGCCCTTGTTCGTATGCTTCAAAGGAGACTTGGAGTCGATTCTAACCGTATCATTGCAGTTGGCGATTCAGCAGGAGATATAGGGA
>JAKMFY010000294.1 GCA_022425185.1 Candidatus Poseidoniaceae archaeon
GCCATCACCATCAAGAGCTGCTCCAACGATGGCACCTATTTCTTGAGAAACAACGGAACGAACGAGCAGGTGATCGCTTGTTTTTGCTTCGCTCCATGTCCATGATTGGCCCGGTGAAAGTTCCCCCGCACCGCAGCCTGCGTTCATGGCCACGGCTTCTTGACTAACCTCGTTCACATCGAGTCCGCGGCCATTAAGCCATGATGCAAGCCATGTCGAAGCATGGCCTTTCGATGAATCAAGAACGAACGAATTCGGGAAAGCAAGCGATGAATTGAATGCTTCTTCTGCGAGTCCTAATCTTTTCTCAAGCCACTGCGGATGGTCAACGACATGATGGGAAGAGGGTTGCATCCATGCTTCTCTATCCGTAGTATCAATTTCACGATCTTCTTGAGAAAGAGAATAAGCAGACGTGGTAACGAGTCGCTCATACTCTGGCATCGACTTACGTCCAAGCGCATCAAAGACTTTGATTCCTGAATCTTCAACAGGATTGTGGCTTGCAGTGATCATGCAACCCAAACGCGCACCTGTTTCCAAGACGGCATAATGCAACATTGGGGTTGAAGCAAGACCGATGTGAACGACCGTACAATTTGAAGCATGAAATCCAAGCGTAAGCCAAGAAGCAAGTGTGTGATTATCAGGTCGTTCATCCCAGCCGATGACAATGGTATCGCCTTTCCCGTCTTCAGGCAGAGTACGGCCAAGAGCCTCTCCCAGGAGTTGCATAAGTTGTGGTGTTAGTTCACGCTCTTCGACAATCCGTTGCAACGCTTCCTCGTCATCGCATTCATCGAGAACAACTCGGCCACGAATACCATCGGTTCCGAAGAGATTCTCCATCTTCTCACCTCAACGCAGTACACTTGATGGAGCATGAAAACCAGATACAGTCGTATTTGGATGAGCCATGCAATGTTGGCCAAGGACTGTACCAGGATTGGTTACAGCGTTACATCCCAATTGAGTCTCATCGCCAAGGATTGCTCCAAATTTTCGAATACCTGTTGAACGACGTTCATTATCGATCCATATGGCGACTGTAGCACCATCATGACGTAGATTGGAGAGTTTAACTCCAGCACCAAGATTCACGTTTGAACCGAGTACTGAGTCGCCAACATAATTGAAATGAGGGGCTTTAGCACCTTGAAGGAACAGTGAATGTTTTGATTCACTCGAATGTCCAAGAAGGCTTCCTTGCATCATCCACGTGTTCTCACGGACATATGCATGAGCACGTACTGTAGCTGTTGATTGGATTAAGCATGGACCGATGAGATGAACGTGAGGTTCAATGATTGCTCCGTCTTCAACATGAACTGGCCCTTTTTTCTCATCGATAGTAACGTATGCTGCATCAACTGGATGCTTCGAGCCCAATAGTTCAAGTTGTTTTGACAGGATTTGTTTGAGTCCTGATGGGTTTTCTGGGTTGAGCAGCTCCCAAGCGGGTTGTCCTGAAAGGTTGAACATGGATTCAGGGAAATCCGCAAACAACGCACTGGTTGTTACCGAAGTTGGCCACTCCATGAACAGCGCTAACGTCACTTAGGGTTGAATGTTTGGTCAAACTGCCGCATGGTAGATGCGCTTACCTGTAGCAGCATCTAACTTGAAGCCGATCTGACTTCGCATGTATCTTGGAATGAAGTAACCAACTTTTCGAGCTGTTAATCCATGATTCCTCATCTTTCGCTCATTGGAAAGATAAGCAACAATATCTGCTGCTGAGCATCCTGGTCGTGACGAAACATATGTTTCGATCTCTCTCTTCAAACGCTCCATCCTCGCCTGCTTCTGTACGCCTTTTCCTCGTAATCCTGTCATGTATAATATTACGTCACGGCAGTATATCAATCACATATGGGACGTCCAAGGGGCCCCATGATTTTCACGGCAAAGGTTCTTGACACCTCGCGCGACCGGCAACCATGGGCGAAGTAAGAGCAGTCACAGATTCAGAGTTTGAAGCAACCATTGGCGGGAACGATTGGGTTCTCGTCGACTTTTGGGCTGAATGGTGCGGACCATGCAAAGCAATTGCACCGATTCTCAACGATATTATCGAAGGACGAGATCTCCTCGTAGCAAAGGTGGACACCGACAAGAACAACATGCATGCAGCACGACTCGGTGTCCGTGGAATCCCTGCATTATTCCTCTTCAATAAGGGTCAACTCGTTGCCCAGCAAAGCGGTATGATGTCAAAGGACAAGTTGACGACATGGGTTGACAACCACATGACAGCAGACGATTTCTGATTACTTTAATCGGTTTTTCCGCTTCTTTTCAGCGGATCCAACTTCTCGGGACAAGCGTTCTCGTAGTGCTTCGTGCAACCACATTCCTTTGTCGAGTTCCATAAGCAATCCATGTTCAATCAGATTCTGAGGCGGTCCACCTTCCCATGAAAGACTGTCAGCGAGTTTCTTCCAAGGAATCGGTTCAATCGCCTGCGAAAGAGTTGCAAGAAGTTCTCGTTCTTTTTCTGGCAGTGGAACGAGAATCTCTTCTTCGAGGAAACGTAACCAATCATCATGCGTCGGTTTCCCATACATCTCAAGCATTTCAATAGCAAGAGGATGGCCTCCAGTTCGCTTATGCACATCCTTCGCATCGATTTCATCCAGTTCTAATTCCTCCAACCAAGATGAGGTTTCATTCAGCGAAAGACCTGCGAGTGGAATCTCTTCGACGATGTCTCTCGTGTGAACATCGCGTCGATCATAGACATTGAGGGAAGTTCGTGAAATCAAAAGGAAACGAAGAGGTGTCTTTTGAGAGATTTGCAACAGTGCTCCAAGGAGATCCTTCGATTCAGCTGCAATGTGATGAACGTCATCCAAAACAATGAGCCAGTACGGAGGAGGGCCTCCGGGTGCAATTGAGAAGCGTTCTCGGACAGTATATGCATCGGGCAGATAGGCCAAGAGGCGTCGACGCCATGTATCAACATCCAGGGGTGCGCCGGGTCGTAAAGGTAAGGTTTCAATGAGATTGTATGGATCGTGTTTCTCATCGATACCAAATCGGTGCAGAAGACTCACTGCAAGACCAACTTCTCTGTCCCAAGGTTGACACGGATACCAACAAACAGAAAGATTGGATTGTGCTTCTTCTCTTCCTGAAAGCCACTCTGCGACCAATGTCGATTTACCAATTCCAGCTATTCCAGTGACGACAGCACAAGCTGAACGACCATCAAACCACTCGGATAAACGCTGTAATTCAGCATCTCGCCCTCTTACTTTACGAGTCGATGGAGCCTTTGTGTGATACGTTGCATGAACACCTGCAAGGGGTTGTAATCGACCAGGAGGAGGTACAACGTCCTCGTCATCTTGTTTTCGAATCAAACCAAACCGAATATCGCCCCAAGTAAGGACACCTTCGTGTTGAGCATGAAGAAGAACCTGCAGGAGAGACATGTCAGATGCAAGACGCTGCGGCGCTTCTTTAGCAGAAATTTCAAGCAATTCTCCGTCCTTATTTCGCATTAGAATCTTTGTATCGCCTAGATCATTTGTCTTTGCTTTAGCTTCTTCTCTACCACTATCGGTTAATTGCCATGTCTTCTGCCGACGGTCGTCGTTTTGAATCGAACGGGTGTGTTCACTGACCAATCCATCGCGAACTAAATTGCGCATTGTACGGCTCACGTTGGGTGGGTGCTGAGCGCAGGCTTCAGCAATCCCAGGTCGTGTAACGGCTGCAGTGACCATGAAGCGGTCTGCAAGATGGTCGTGTTGAAGCAGATGCAACAATACGCGATCTAATACCGCGACGTTCACCTTTGGCAACCCTTCGGCCATGCTGGTCTGTAGGGCCATTCACGTTCAAGCGTTCCCCTCTTTTGACCTGAACTGTACGAACATAAACACCACAACGCCTAATAAGAGATATCGCAGGGGTTACTATGGTTTCTGACTCAACGCAAGCGAGCCGGCGTGGATTGACTCTAGTCGCACTAATGGTCCTCGTGGTTTTTCTCCCGTTCGCAACGAATGCTGCGGACAGTGATGGTGATGGTGTCGAAGATTCTCTTGATGACTGCCCATGGTCATCCGGAACCTCAACTGTCGACCGAGATGGTTGCCCAGACAGAGACAATGATGGGACTTCAGATTTCAATGACGGATGGGCGATTGGGAATCCAAATTTCCAAAATGAATTTACAACAACCTCAAGCAGTGATTACTATGGTGTTGATTTCTCACCAGATGGTGAGATGATTGTTACAGGATCAGAAGACGGGTTTCTTCGTATCTGGAATGTTTCAACCCACATCAATCTCCGGTCTGCAAATGCTGGCAGCGATGTCAACGACGTTGCATGGTCCCCAGATGGACAGTATGTAGCAGCAGCCATCAATGATGATACCATAAATATGTATTATGCAAGCAACTTAACCTCTGTCCACGGGGTAATCAGCGTCGATGTTGGAGGTGGCGACCAGGTGAACTCAATCGAATTTTCACCTGACAGTTCATTGATGGCTGTTGCCATAGGACGGTCCGGAAACGGTGGTACGAACGGTGAAATCACCCTCATCAACACTGCTGACGGTACTGAATTTGGCAACTTGAATCCAAACGGTGAGGACCGATTCTATGATGCCGCCTTCTCGCCTGATGGGAAACATGTTGCCGCTGCTGCGAATGGGGATTTCTTTGTCGTCAATGTAACAACATCCGCAACTGTATGGAGTATTTCAGATCCTTCTGCTGCAGTAAATGCCGTCGCTTGGTCCCCGGATGGAAACTACATCATCATGTGTGGTGCATGGGAAGGAAATTCAGCAAGTGTTGATATGTACCAATTCACTGGTTCTTCGTGGACAAGAATTTGGCAAAAAACCACCTCGACATCGTGTAATTCTGTCGATTTCTCTTCTGACAGTACCCAGGTCGCTGCAGGTCTATCTTGGTACCAAACCGACGGCAGCACTGCCTATGTATACCAAGTGGATACTGGAAATCAAGTTGATTCCGTTAGCGGACCCCGCCCAGGATCATGTTCCTCCAGTAACAACAACAACTGCGGAACCATTTATGGCGTATCTTGGAGTCCAGACAACACACGAATCGTTACTGCTCATGGCAGAAACGACGAAGGCGTCTACTACTGGTTTGCAGACATCGATGAAGATAATGATGGGTACAACACGACCGATCAAGGCGATGGAATCGTTGATGCATTCCCATCTGATGGCACGCAATGGGATGATTCAGACGGTGATGGATACGGAGACAATCCTGCCCCTGCGCTTCAGCCTGACGAATGCCCATCCGTATTCGGAAACAGCACTGAAGACCGATATGGTTGCCTCGATGCTGATGGAGATGGATGGTCAGACCTCAACGACTGGGCTCCTGATAACAAGGAGCAATGGGTTGATGCTGATAACGACGGATACGGAGATAATTACTTGTTCGATCTTGCTACAAACCTACTCCACCTCAACCAGAGAGGAGATGCATTCCCAGATGATGCAACTCAATGGAACGACACGGATGGAGATAGTTACGGAGATAACTATGAAGATGCTTCATGGAATTCTTACAGAGCCCCTGAATGGCCAGGTTTAATCATCGTTGGTGCACAAAACATCGACGTTTTCCCACTCGACAGGACTCAATGGCGAGATACCGATGGAGATTGGGTTGGTGATGAACAGATGAGTGACCGTCCCGACGGTTGTCCAACCATCTATGGCAATTCGACATACGACCGACTTGGTTGTGTTGATACAGACGGCGATGGCTATTCAGATCCCGATGCAAATTGGCCTGCTACGACTGATTGTTACGGTGCTGACGCATTCCCGAACGATGCTACTCAATGGTGCGATGAAGACAACGATGGATTTGGAAGCAATCCGGAAGGAAACAATCCAGACGATTGTCCAAATCAAGCTGGGCCTTCAAATCAAAATGAGTTTGGTTGTCCAGACCGAGACGGAGATGGATGGTCAAATTCAGGAGATCCATTCCCAGACGATGGAACACAGTGGATTGACACGGATGGTGACAACTACGGAGACAACCAGTCTGGTAACAATCCTGATGCATTCCCGAACGATGCTTCCCAATGGCGTGACCAAGATGGTGATGGCTATGGAGACAATCCGGGTGGAAGTAACGGAGACCGCTTCCCAGGCGACCCACTTCAATGGTCAGACTTTGACAACGATGGCTATGGAGACAACTTTGTCGATGTAGATGGAGACGGTGTGTCGGAAGGAAACTCAGACGTTTGCCCAGAAACCTATGGTGAATCATCTAGTGCAACTTCTCGAGGATGTCCTGATAGCGACGGAGACGGTTATACAGATCCTGAAGATGCATTCCCTACTCAACCTCTTCAATGGGAGGATACCGATGGTGATGGCTACGGAGACAACACACAATTCACAGATGGTGACGAGTGCATTGATGTCTTTGGAAAGAGCATGTACAATGGCCGCCAAGGATGTCCAGATACAGATCTTGATGGACACGGAGATCCTGACGGTGACTGGCAACCAAAACCCGACTGCACAGGTGCTGATGCATTCCCTGACGACCCTCTTCAATGGTGTGATAAAGACGGTGATGGCGTTGGAGACAACTATATTGTCACCAACAAAACTGTCGTCGATGAAGAAAATCCTGGCTTGATGATTGAACTCTGTGAGCACATTGGCGACGCATTCCCGAATGATGCAACTCAATCTAGCGATATTGATTGTGACGGCCGTGGCGATAATGCAACGGGAATTTCTCCTGACGCATTCCCTCTTCGATTCTCACAGCAGGATGATAACGACGGCGATGGCTATGGAAACAACTTCACTCTCGGTGCATACAGACCTGATGAATGTCGGAACGAGTTTGGAACCTCCACAACAGATCGTTTTGGTTGCCCTGACTCTGATAATGATGGAATGTCGAACCTAAACGACCCATGTGAGTGGGATCCTGAAATTACAACAGGTATTCGAGGACAAGTCGTTTGTGCAATTACAGAAGATCCAAACAAGGTTGAGGAAGACGAAGTAGCTGATATCAAAGGCGAGGATTCGAATATGCTTCTCTTTGCTATGGGTGGAGTCGTTGCATTCATGCTCGCATCAATCCTCGTAGCCATGCTTGCTCGCCAAGCAAGCCGAAATCGATTGTTGAAGGAGCGCGCTGTTGAGCGTAAGATTGAATCTCAACTCATGGATGAAGAAGAACGCCGTGAACAATGGGTTTCCTATTACGTCGCAAATGGCGAACTCGACAAGGCCCGTGAACTTGGTTGGGTTGACCCTGCATCTGTACCTGCATGGAAGCAACATGAGATACAACAGCAAGAACAATTGCAAGCATCTATCCCAACAATGCTCGACTTGGATTGAGTTTACGCATTGTTTGTACCGTTGCCCTTTAAGTGAGGGAGACTATGGAAAATCATGGCAGAGGCGCGTACGCGGCTATTGGTAGCATCCATGCTGGTGCTTCTTCTTGCTAGCCTTGTGCCAGTACAAGCCGATGGTGAAACGCCTGTACGTCTCGAAACAGAACTCGTTAACGCACCACTTACACCTTGGTATGGTGCTGGAGATCTTGTCGAACTTTCTTCAGCTCTCGTCAATGATGGTGTTCAAACTTCGATTACAGAGGACCCTTCCTGTGGAACAGTCCTGATTGTTAGCGATCAATCTGGAACAACTGTCATCGATGAACGAACAGCCTGCCGTGGTCAAAGCCGAGGGTTAGATGTCGTCTCAGGGACAACGGCTCTAGATTCCCATACGTGGAATCTCGAGGATAATTCAGGCAATCCGGTTCCACCAGGAACCTACACTGTTACAGTCGAACTTGCAGGCTCAGAACTGAGTTCATCTGTTGATGTTAATGTACAGCAAAATGCTGGACTTCCATCGGAATTAGTTTACTCCACTTCACTTGCCCACCTTGGCGATTCAATCGCTGTAGGAGAGCCAATGGTTTTGTCATACAAGGTGTACAACCCAACTGCTCTTCCCATCGAACTATCCGTAACCGAGGAGTGTAAACTCCTCATCGCTTTCGAGTCAAATCTCTTTGGCCCAACCTGCACGCCTGTGGTTGAAACAATAGAGCCATTCTCTACGTTTGCTCTTGGCCATTCTTTGTTGTATGCAACTCAAGCGGGCGATTCGTCCATCTCAATAACGACTCCTGATGGCCTGAACATCAACACACATTCATTCACAGTATCGCAAGGTGAATCATCAACTGAACCTCTTGAATCTTCAATCAGTACCCTTTCCGATTCCTACATCCAAGGTGAATTGCTTCAAGGATCTATGAATTTGAAGAATGTACTTGATGAGAGTGTCTTACTCCAGTTCACAAACACCTGCCGAATGACCTACTGGGTCGTTGATTCACTCGGTAATGTCGTCTTTGATACCCTCACTCAAAACAATTGTAACAATGCAGAATATGACATGGTATTAGGCCCATCTGAAATGAGCATGTTTGCTATGCAAGGTTGGGCTTTTACAGATTCACAAGGATGTGCAATACGAACCGGAGCATATGTCTTGGTTACTGAGGTACCTGAGTTCGGTTACTTCGCATCAAAACAAATCGATTTCCGTCGAACCAGTTCTGTGAACTGTGATTCAAGTCCACTTCCAGTTCTTGACGTCGAAATCGAAGCAAATGAAGCGGGTGCTATCGAATTCGAATTACTCCTAAATGGTGATGCTGGTGGTTCTGAAATTCATTGGCTTGAAGCATGTAAGGCTACTCTCCAAATGTGGGATGTTACTCTTGAAACCAAGATGATCGACAAGAATATTCTATGCAGTTCTGACGAGAGTATTGAAGACTCAATGCAGATAACAAGCGCTGACACTCTTCGATTCAGCATCCCAGATTTAGACCAATATGAGTTTACTGATGGAGAATATCGTGTACGCCTTCATCTTGCCATCGATCAGGATATTGATGCCGAGCAAACCTTCACTTGGCCGTTGCCAGCAGAAGATATTCAAGACTCCGAGACAATCGACGATGAAGATACACCTGTGCAACAGATTGTACTGATTACAGGAACGTGGAATGATGTTTCGACCTCAGACGGTACTTGTTGGATGATTGAAGATGCTGAAGAAAACGTCCGTATGATGTCAAGTCATACGATTGCAACCTGGAATCCTGAACGTGGCGCTTCAGGTATGTATGAAGCCGTTCAAACCGAAGCAAACACTCCATGCAGTCGTTTTACAGCGGACAGTTATCAGATTCAATCTGTCATCGATGAGCAGCCATTTGTTATCGCAGAGCCAGTTGCTGAAAGTGAGGTTACAGAGGATGTTGTTCTTGAGAATGAAGAAGTCATTCCAGACTGGGCTCCACAAGCAGTTGCTGCTGTAACGATTGGTGCGCTTCTTTCGATGCTTGGATTTGCTGCGTTCAACAACGAAGCACTTCGTGTATCTGTTACCCTTTCAGGCCTCTGGATACTCGGCCTTATGGGTCGTACTTCAGAGACGACTGATGGACGATTCCAACGTGGGCGCCTCATGGGATATCTAACGGCAAATCCTGGCTGTCACTTCCGAGCATTGCTCTCAGCTCTTGACATGAGTAATGGGCAACTTTCTCATCACCTTCGTGTACTTGAACAAGAAGAAAGCCTATGGAGACGCAAAGACGGCCGCTTAGTCCGCTATTATCCGTTAACAAACAACCTTCATCCAATGCTTGAAGATGAGGACTTACCAGTTCCAATCCTCGCTCCAGATCCTCTCTCACTGCAAGGAAAGATTTTACTGGTTCTCGATCAAGATGGTGAACTTGGGGATTTCCCTACACAAGCAGAGCTCGCCAAGCGACTTGATAAATCACAACAATTGATTTCCCATCATCTTCGAACACTCGAGAAGTATGGCCTGATTGAAGGACGTCGAATGGGAATGCGAAACCGGTACAAACTCACGAAGGAAGCAATGTTCCTTCTCGAAACAAATGAAGCGTTTTTACGCAACGAGTTGACCTTCTGAAACCCCTTTACTGGGGTGGATTGAAGAAGGAAAGCAGTAACGCAGGTTTGTCGAAGGAGTGTTGATGATGTCGGACGAGCGTAAAACGACCGATGAAGTTGCATGGCAACAAGCATGGGATGACGCGAACGTCTTCATCGCCGAAAACAACACGTCCAAACCGAAATTCTACTGTCTCGAGATGTATCCTTATCCATCTGGGAAGATGCATATGGGTCACGTTCGAAACTATTCCATTGGGGACGCTGTGGCTCGATACAAGCGAATGAAAGGATTCAACGTTCTCTATCCAATGGGTTTTGATTCATTCGGAATGCCTGCAGAAAACTCAGCCATCGCTGAGGGTGGTCATCCACATGACATTACTGAAAGAAACATGGCTTCGATTACAGAACAAATCAAGCGAATGGGATTCTCCTACGATTGGAATCGTATGGTAAAGAGCCACGATCCGAAATACTACAAGTGGAATCAACTGTTCTTCACTCGATTCTTCAAATCTGGACTTGCCTATCGAGAATATGCACCTGTGAACTGGTGTGATTCCTGTTCAACCGTTCTTGCAAATGAGCAAGTCAAAGCTGGACGATGTTGGCGATGTAACGGGCCTGTCCGCCAAAAGGACATGAGTCAATGGTTCATCGACATTACAAAATATGCTCAAGAACTTCTTGATGGATTGAAAACAATCGATTTCCCTGACAGTGTTCGTTCAATGCAAGAAGACTGGCTTGGACGCTCTGAGGGTGTCGAAATTGAATTCGGAATCGAAGATTCTGATGAAACAATCCGTGTCTTTACAACACGTCCAGATACCTTGTTTGGCGTTACCTTTGTCACACTTGCTCCCGAGCACCCACTGGCTGAAGAATTAGTCAAAGGAACCGACTATGAGGCTGACTGGAAAGCAATGTATGATGTCTATGCGAACATGAGTGAATTCGATCGAATCAAGAATCTCAACAAAAAAGAAGGGGTTTCTCTCGGTAAATTTGCAATCCATCCGTTGACAGGTGAACGTATTCCTATCTGGGCTGGTAACTTTGTTCTCGCCTCATACGGAACAGGCGCTGTCATGGCAGTTCCTGGTCATGATGAGCGTGATTTTGATTTCGCTCAGACCTACGGCCTTCCGATTCAAAGAGTCCTTGTTGAGAACGAGGGTGGAGATGGTTCAGAAGAACTCGAAAAGGCATTTACTGATGACGGATACATGGTAAACTCGACCTCAGACGGATTTGACGGACGCTACGGTGATGATGCAAGAGATGCTGTTGCAAGTGCTCTTGAATCCATGAACAAAGGTGAGCGAAGAGTCAATTGGAAGATTCGTCCATGGCTTATCTCCCGACAACGCTACTGGGGAACGCCTATTCCGATTATTCATTGCAAGGACTGTGGAGCAGTACCTGTTCCTGAAGACCAACTTCCTGTTGAACTTCCACGAGATGTCGTCTTCGATGGGAAAGGAAATCCATTGGAAACATCTGCTTCATTCCTCAACACAACATGTCCTGAATGCAGTAAGCCTGCACAGCGTGAAACAGATACGATGGACACGTTTGTCGATTCATCATGGTATTTCTTGCGCTATACCGATGCTACTAATCATGATTCATGGTACAAATCCGACATTGCTGATTATTGGATGAATGTTGATTTCTATTGCGGTGGAATTGAACATGCACAAATGCATTTGATTTATGCTCGGTTTTACACGAAGGCCCTTCGAGACCTTGGTTTCCATACAATTGATGAGCCATTCAGTGAATTGCTTTGTCAAGGAATGGTCAACAAAGGTGCTCCATTCTGTGAAACCTGTTCCATTACACTCTCAGTTGATCATTCTGATTCACCGTGCCCTCACTGTAACTCTGAATTGACCCAGCGTTCTGCAAAGATGAGTAAATCACTTGGAAACACAGTTTCACCCGAACAGATGATTGAAGAATTTGGAGCAGATACTGTTCGTTTGTTCATTCTCTTTGCAGCAAACCCAACCGCTGGAATGGATTGGTCCGATACTGCTCTTGAAGCAAATCATCGAGTGATGATGCAGTTGCAGACAATGCCTGAACAACTGCTTGCTTGGGATGGGCCTGCAAGTGACATCGATGCGTGGATGATGGCTCGACTTCGCCAACGTGTTCAACAATGGACCGAAGCAATGGATCGTTTCGATTTGAGAAGAGCGGTTGAGTGCTCTCATTATGACATGGTCAAAGACATCAACTGGTACGTTCGTCGAGGCGGTGGTAATGTCGAAGTCGGTCGAGAAGTTCTCGAAGCATGGACGCACATGATTGCAGTTGCAACACCTCACCTTGCTGAAGACTGGTGGTCCTATTTGGGTAGAGAAGGCCTTCTTGCTGCACATACATTTACTGAAATGGCTCCTTGTTCCCTTGAAGATCAAGAACTTCTCGATGGAGAAACATTGATTCGAGATCTTCTTGAACAAGCGCGTAAGGTTCGCAGCGTTGCAGAACGTCATCTCGATGGGGAAGCGACTTCTCTTACCATCGTTACAGCAGCTCCATGGCGTTACGAAATGGCTGAAATGGCACTGAAACATCTTGCTGAAGGAAACAATGTCAAAGCATTCATGGGAATTCTTACACAATCAGATCTTGCTCAAGGAGAGCACCGTGGAGAACGACTTGGATTCTGGAACAAACGTATGCTTCCTCAAGTCTTCAAGTGGGATGATGAAAAGAAGCGAGTTCTTCTTTCACATCTTGAAGAAAACAATGTTTATCAAAACAGTACAGACTTCATTGCAAGTGAACTTGGCCTTACTCGTGTTGAAGTTGTTCATGGTGAAAGCGAGGAAGATACAACCGGAAAAGCAGGTGTTGCGATTCCATTATCCCCAGCATTCATCTATGCTTGAGACTATTCTTCGGACGTACCGACGTCATCAAGAGGGTTTGTCACAGGAAGTGGCTGAACAACCGGTTGAGGTACTGCAGGCATTGTTTTCGGTGCAGATTGTGGCTTAACAGGCTTGAATGTCATGAAGCCAGCTACGATGGCGAGAAGCAATGCAAGAACGATAAGAATCTGATTTATTCCAAACGAGGAGGAGTTCTCTCCATTCGAAGCCTCGTTGTTTACAACAACTTTACAGCCATCAGAATCCACTTCATCACCAGCGATTGTAACTGGACAAAGATCGTTCGCATTGAGAACACCATCTGAATCGGAGTCTGCTTGCAGAGCAGAACAACCGTCGCCATCGACGATGGTACTCAGGGGCGTTCTTGCACACAGGTCCGCCTCATTGAGGACTCCATCAGCGTCATCATCGATATCTTCCACACCATCGACGCATCCGTCGGCATCAGCATCCTGTGAAGGCAATACTGAACCGATCAAACCGCGTGGACAGAGGTCGAATACATCTTCAAATCCATCATTATCATCATCTGCATCTTCGTCATCATCGTGGCATCCATCTTGATCCCAATCGAGATCACGGTCTGAAGAATTCCATCCTATGACCCCTTTTGGACATTGATCAATGGGTGTTGAACTCATCATATCCAAAACACCATCATTGTCATCATCAAAGTCGTTGAGACTGTCAAGGCAACCATCTCGGTCCCAATCATTGAAGACTTCTGAATTCCAAGAAGAAAGATCTCTTGGGCAAAGGTCGTTTGTGTTTTCAATACCGTCTCCGTCTTCATCAGAATCACATGGATCTCCGAAATTATCGTTGTCAAGATTTTCTTGACCTTCGTTGATGATGGTTGGACAGTTGTCCATTTGATCGACGAAACCGTCACCATCTGAATCGAAATCGGAACATCCATCGCCCTCAACATCAGTCTCTGGAGTTGAAATCCATCCAAGTGGACCTTTCTGGCATGAGTCGAGGTGGTCAAACACTGTATCGTTATCATCATCAAAATCTTCATCAGAATCTCGACATCCATCGCTGTCATGATCAGTCCATTGCGTACTTAACCAACCCATTTGACCTCGGGCGCAAGCATCGAGTTCATCCGCAATACCATCGTTATCATCATCTGGATCACATTCGTTCCCTTGTTCATCAGCATCAAAATTCAGTTGCAATGGATTTGCATCCCGTGGACAATTATCGATTCCGTCGAGAATACCATCGCCGTCAATATCGGTTTCATAATGCCATACGCCGCCATCAAACCAGCCCACAGAGGTGATGTTATGGGGACCAAAAGACCCTGAATCTTCGAATGAAAAGGCAAGTAATGAACCACCTTCTGAAGAAGGATGAATTTCATAAACATCATCT
>JAKMFY010000296.1 GCA_022425185.1 Candidatus Poseidoniaceae archaeon
ACTATGGAGAGATTCAAAACTTCTTGAAATTGGTGGAGGAACTCTTGAGTCCCATCAAAAGAACATTACAAGAGATCTCGGAAAGAATCCAGAAGCCATTAATGAATGAGGCCTATTCTTCTTCGAGTATAGTCCTCTCTGGCGAAGAAGGTATATCGACAAATGTAATGTCCCCTACAACGATGGAAAATATGATTGCAGATGCAATCGGAACGGTGAGAAGCCCCATCCAAGGGAAAATAAAGGTAAAACCTGTAATCATACCTAAACTCGCAGCAAATAGTGGGATTGGAACAAATTTATCATCATATTCTAAGAGACTCATCTTCACTATTTTTGGAGTAGATGTCTTGGCCTTTCCTAGACCATTTTGCTAGGCACTGACATCAGATTTCGAATCAGATTCTGTTGTCTCGGCGATAACTTGTTTAATTTCGACTGGTTTAGAAGACATTACGGAAGGCTGAACAAGATTGGAATAATCCATTGACCTTTTGGCTTCAATATCCATCTTTTGAGATGCTATTTCAAGCCATTTTGTTCTCATGATTTCATATTCATTCATTTGAGTTCCATACAATATTTCTGCTTTCTTCTTTGCAGTAAATTCCAGACGTACGACAGTGAGCCACAAGAAAGCAGATGTGCAAATGAGGAAATATTTTATGAAATTATATTCATCTTGCGATGCAATGTCAAAAACAGAAGCTCTGATCAAGACTGCCACTATGCCTGTTGTGCTCAAAAGAGCAAGCGATGTGATCAACAATTCAGTTGTGTCGCGCCCAATCCTACGGCGCATTTTTGGTAATTCAGGGGCTCTATCGAAGGTTTTAGGCATAGTCTACCTAGGAGTGTAAATAATATAATCGTTTTCACACAAATCTAACTTTATTATGCCGACCACCTCTTTGGTAATTTTCTACGACAGAGTAATCATACTGACTTCAACTGTCGCCCAAAGGCGAGAAAAGATATCCAAATTCAAGCAATTGAAATTCTATTCACGTATTCTTCAGAGAACAGCATGCCGATCAATCGATGACTTCAACAATTTCTTTTACACCGACCATTCGCTTTGTTAGTCTCCAAGCAGAGGTTATCATACTAACTCCAATAATCGCTCCAGAGGCTAAAACAGTCGTCCAAATCCATGCACTTGAGATTGTGCCAAGAGATTCCTCTGAAAGCAACATACCCATCATTGTAGCCATTGCAATAGCAAGTGAAATTTGTATTCTGTAAAGTAGTGGAACTCTGAGCACAGCACCAGTCTGACCCATTCTTTGAAACAAGAACAATGACCAACCAAATACCCCAAGAGTCCATAGAGGAATTCCTAATTCATATTTATCCAAGAGTAATATCTCATTATCTTTGAGATAGCCGTCTATTGCAAAAAGTGAAACAAGCAAGAGAAGGGATGCTCCCATAATATTTAGAACTTCAATCATCACATTTGTTCGCTCATCTACAACAGGATCTACTTGCTCTATTTTGGCTGAATCACTCTGAAGAGGAGTTGTGGTTTGGGGACTATTCACTTTTCCAATGAGGATTAATCGTCGTTCCAACGAATCCACTCTTTCACTAAGACGAATCATTTCCTCAACGATTTGAATTTGAGCATCCGTTTGGGCGTCGAGGACATTTAATTGGTCTTCGTCTACTCCTGGCAGTACCATCATTGGTGGTGTTGAATCAATATAACCATCTTCTTTTATGTCATTTTTAAGAGATTCAATCTTCGCTTCTTTCTTCTTTTTTGAACGTTCTTTTGATTCTAGGACCTTGCCTTGGATGGCTTCAGAAGTGGTATTGATCGATGATTTTGTAGCATTAGCAGCTTTGATTGATAGATCTGCAATCTGGGCCTTGGTCTTTTTCAAAAAGTCCATGATAGGAGATTGTTCTCTATCCTCTCCTACCATGCCTACCCTAAGTATTAGAGATAATTAGCACATTCGCCTCAATATTCAACGGGTATTGGGTCGAGAATACGCCAAAGATACCAACACGCCATTGTTCGATAAGGGCTCCATTGTTTGGCCATTTCTTCTGCTTCATCCATCGTAGTGATGGATGGATTGAGTTTCTTTATGGCATTAACAAGTCCAATGTCTTTTGGACTATAGATATCCGGTAAGCATAATGAGAAAATCATAATCATCTCTGCAGTCCATGGTCCAATGCCTTTGAATTGGATCAGATGCTTACGAATTTCACCAACTGTAGATGATTCATATGGAAATTCAAGTAGTTGATTTGAAGACTCAGCTAAACCTAGAATGTAACCACTTTTCGGACGGGTGATTCCGCAACCAGCAATTTCTTCTTTCGTAAATTTCAACACCTTATCAGGCTTAACATCCCCAACGAGATGTAGGAACCGTTGCCAAATACTCTCTGCTGCTATGACACTGATTTGTTGGCCAACAATGGAACGAATGAGAGTCTCAAATAAGTTCCCTTTCCCTTTCAATCCATCTGAACCATATTGCTGGATCAATTTACCCATGATAGGGTCTTGACCAAGGTGTTCCAAACCATCGCCCCACCAGTCCGGAATACCTACGTGCATATTGCTGCTACAGCCACAGAGGTTTTGAGGGCTCGTACGGTGCCACAACCATGCGAGACAAATTATTGCAAATGTTGCAGTTGAAGGATGTTCAACGCACTGGATGGGTACGTTCCGGCGTGAACAATCCAGAATCAGTGGCTGCTCATTCATGGGGGATGGCAACTCTTGCACTCAAACTCTGCCCAAAGGAATTGGATCTTTCGAGAGTCTTATCGATGTGTCTTGTCCACGATTTAGCAGAAGTTATCGTTGGTGACTTAACACCAAACGATGACATACGTGGTGAAGAAAAACATCGACTCGAACGAGAGGCAATGTTGACATTGGCTCCTGAATGGATAGACTTGTTCGATGAATATGAATCCGCATCAACACCTGAGGCAAAATTTGTCAAAACGATGGATAAACTCGACATGGGTTTACAAGCAATTCGATACACTGAACAGGATATTGATTTATCTGAGTTCATCTCAAGTGCTAGGAAAACCACAGACAAGACGGACTTAGCATATCTCCTTGAATGAGATATTTGAGCCGACAATAACAAAAACACCTACGTGCGCCGATGGGTTACAGCCCGATAGTGTAGTGGTCCATCATGGTGGGTTTTGGTCCCGCCGACCTCGGTTCAAATCCGAGTCGGGCTACTTTGTGAAACCGCAAGTTCATCTATTCCCTCCGTTTGGTTCGCATCATGGCAATAGATCGCATCGCCGTACTTGGCGCAGGACAAATGGGAAACGGAATTACACAAGTTGCAGCAGCAGCAGGTTATGATGTCATAATGATCGACATTGAACAAGAATATGTGGACAAAGGATTGGCAACCATTCAACGTTCACTGGGCAAACTTGTTTCAAAAGAACGTATGACCCAAGAAGATGCAGATGCGACACTCGCTCGAATTTCTTTAGCAACAGACCGAAGTGTTTGTGCAAATTGTGATTTGGTTGTCGAAGCCGTCCCTGAGATTCTCGAATTGAAAACTTCTATCTTTGCTGAATTAGATGGAATATGCAAGCCAGAAACAATCCTTGCTTCAAACACCTCCTCCATTTCAATCAGTACAATTGCTGATGCTACAAATCGTCCAGATAGAGTCATTGGAATGCATTTCATGAATCCAGTCCCTATCATGAAACTTGTTGAAGTGATAAATGGTGATAAAACCAGTACAGAAACAAATGCTGCTGTCATCGAAGCATCTGCTAAGATGGGTAAGACTGCATTATCATGTAATGATTCACCAGGTTTCGTCTCCAATAGGATACTTTGCCCAATGCTCAATGAAGCAATTCTAACACTTCAAGAAGGCGTTGCAGAACCGGAAGCTATTGATGGTATTATGAAACTGGGAATGAACCATCCAATTGGTCCTCTGGCGCTTTCGGATCTCATTGGTTTAGATACAGTCCTTCACATCATGAATGTCCTCTATGATGGACTTAAGCAAGAGAAGTACGCTCCTGCACCTCTGTTAATCAAGATGGTTGAGGAAGGTAAACTTGGCCGTAAATCAGGCCAAGGATTCTACACGTATTGACGAGAGAATC
>JAKMFY010000022.1 GCA_022425185.1 Candidatus Poseidoniaceae archaeon
TGGGCAGGTCCTGATGGAGATCGACTTACAATCGCTTTGCAACTCCTCAAGTCAGAGCCGGCATCAACGGTACAGATTGATTCATTCATTGAATCCCTTGAATACACACCGAGCACACCTGTCTCTTCAATCATTGAATCGACAACAGATTGGAAAGTGGATTCGAATGGACAATACCATTTAGTGGCTTCTACTTCTTCCTTCATCGTAGCTCTTGGAAAGGATGATACAGTCTCTCAATGGCCAACAATACCCCTTAGAAAAGCAATTGACGAAGGGAAAAAAGAGGCCATCGAAGAAGCATGGAGAAATGAAATATCTGGTGTAAGCCAAGGTGCCTACGTATCCCAATCTCAACACGTGCTTGCAATGCCATCACGATTAGGATTACATGCTCAAGAAGATGATTCAGGCATCGTCTGGCCACCTCGCCAACTTAATGCTACAGGAGAACGAATCCCTCCTGTGTCAAACAAACTCGATAATAGTGCAGCAATTCTGACTTGGACACGTCTAAGTGCGGCTGGAGCCCCTTCTGAATTTTCATTAAGAGCTCCATTGCTTGGAGGAGTATCGACGGTTTTGGTTGAATTTATATCAGGACCAAAAGGAGTATTCATGCTCACAGATGATGATGATGGGCAACCATCAATAGGCCAAGAAGTCTCATTTGAGGTGCGACGATTATACGGCCAGGATGAACTTATTCACTATGGATTGAAAGCCCTTCTGATTTAATTTCAAACCTCTCGATAGAAGGCTTCATAGAAAGATTCGCTAGTGGCGTAGCATGGCTGGCTTTGGTGGCATCCGTAAAGGTCGAAATGAAGCGATAGAGAACATCTCTGTCCAAGACGAAGGCGATTGTGCACGTTGTGGCGGAGAAAGCCAACCGTCAACAATGGAAGGGTATCTAACGTGTAGCCGATGTTCATACGAATGGAAAGATCCGAACCATGTTTCTAAGAAAGTCAGAGGGCCACCACCGAATCATCGTCGAGACGATGAACTCATTCAGGAATTCAAATCTGAAATGGAGCGGGGAGACCTGAAAGGTGTTCTCGGAGTCGATTCCAATCTTTCCGCTGAACAAGAACAGTCATTGCAACGTTTAGAGGACAAATGGATGAGCGGAATGCAAGGACACTACAATGCCGCTTCTGAGGACAGAAAACCTCTCATGATTAGTTTTGATGATGAAGACAATATTGTTTCTACTGAAGTTGCAGCATTGACCATCGTATCAAATGGTTTTGATGGTGGTGAAGAAATACGACTTGAATATCCTGGCAAAGGAACCGAATTTTATGCATTCAATGAAAAAAGTCCAACAGGATGGAAGCGAGGAGATTCTAGCGAATCGACGGCACGTTCCATCTGTAACGTTATTAATCGCTCTTCGCGACTTGTTTATGGAAACCTGAATGGAAATCGAATCTCCTTTGAGTTACGCAGTGATGATCTGAAACCTGAATCATTGGTCTTGTTCGTTGATGATCCTGGTGGCCAAGATATTGTAGCCGAGAAGGGAGGAGTCATCCTCGATTTCAGAGATGTAACCGTTTGGGATGATTATCGAAACGTGGTGGCTCTGGTTTTGGAAGATGGAATCATTTCACCAAGTGAAGATCAGATGCTTTGGGTTATGCGCCAACAACTTGGAATTGAAGAGGAGCAACATGTTGCACTCGTTTTGGAAATGTTTGGTGATAACGCAGTGAAAGAATGTCCCAATTGCCATAGCATGGGACAACTCTACCCAGAGTACTCTGCATGGTACTGTCAAGCCTGTGAAAGTTGGCTCTAGTTAATGTTCTATAGAATTATTGAAATCGACATTTTCTCTCTGATTCAGGGGAATCAACAGAGGGATGCTTCATAAAGTGGGTGGATGTCCGTAAAATAGGCGAACGCTATGGCTGAAGACGTATTGTATATTGGAATTGATTTGGGAACTTTCCGCTCGGTAATGGTTTCATCAGGAAATCACGAAGAAGAAGAACTCACTGTAATTGGAACGCCAAAGGATCCAATTGCACGAAACTTTCTGAAGAGAGATGTTCTCTTTGGAGAAGAAGCACTCAAGAACAGATTGGCTCTCAATCTTTTCAGACCTCTGGAACTGGGTGTCATTAAAGATACAAAAGAAGACAGAGAATTCATTGCCCACTTCATCACTCACCTCATTGGGCTATCAGACCCAGAAACTCACGACCGTGTTGTCGCAGTTATTGGAGCACCAGCTGAAGCAAGCCACGTTGACAAAACAGCAATCTTTGATGCTGCTGCAGGATCAGTTAACGCTGCTATGATTATTTCAGAACCCTTCGCTGTTGCCTATGCACTTGACATGATTGAACACACACTCGTTATCGACATCGGAGCAGGTACAACTGACCTTTGCCGTGTTTACGGAACAATCCCAGGACCTGGTGACCAAATGCACACAGGATACGCTGGAGACTATGTCGACGCTCAAATCATCAAGGAAGTTCAATCCAAATACAATGGTGCTCAAATCACCAAGGATATGGCTCGCCGATGGAAGGAACAATACTCCTTTGTATCGACATCAACTCCTGACGGCCCAATCATGGTCGATTTCTCCATCGAAGGTAAGGCAATGAATCTTGACATCACCGATTGTATGCAACGTGCTTGTGAATCAATCGTTGAACCAATCGTTGAGAACGTCAAGAAACTAATCGCAGATTCAAACCCAGAATACCATGACGAATTCCGTAGAAACATGGTCCTCGCAGGTGGCGGATCAGGAATCCGTGGACTAGGTGCTCTCATCGAACGCCGACTCTCAGACATGGGCGATGTCAACGTTCACGTTGTCGACGACCCAGTACGTCTCGGTGCAATGGGTGGCCTCAGACTCGCTATGGAAGTTCCAGAAGAGATGTGGAAGAACCTAACCCTTGCTTCGACATGATCGTGGTTTAGATGAACAAACCCTTGACAATCACTGGACTAAGTATTGCACTGGTATTTGCAATAATTATGGTTATTGGCCTTGTTGGTGTCATGAGTTATTCTCCTGATTCGGATAACATAATTCATGACACACGAGAGGATGGAACCACATTTGTTAATGGTGATTATTCACTTCCAGATGTTTTCGCTGTTGGCGACGTTGATTGTTTAACATTTGAAATCAAGGTTATCTCTCAAGATGCTGAAGGAGATGTTTTTCAGGAAGATGTGTTTTACAGAGATTGTGATGCTGAATTCGGAGATTCTGATTATACATATTTGGGAGACATCGACACAGATGGAGGCAACTACATTTTGGAAATTGAAGGAGATATCGTCATCATTGATTCTGGTGATTTGATCATCCCAGGATTAGCCATGTCAGGCGGTGCGGGTTGCTGCTGCCTTGGCTCCATCTTAGGAATTATTGGATTGATTATTGGAAAACCAAAACCACAAGTTCTGATGGTTCAACCAGACGGTTCTGTTGTCCAAGTACAAGGAAACGTTGTACAATCAACCAGTGGACAAGTGATTAGCCAGCCTCAGCAGATGGTTCAGCAACCTAATGAAACTACAGTGGAACAATATAGCTTTGAACAAAAGAACGAATGGAAGTAGATTCCATGTGGACAAAAGAAACCAAAGTGGTCATCTTAACCGGTGCTGGAATAAGTGCTGAATCTGGAATACGAACGTTCAGGGCTTCCGATGGATTGTGGGAAGAGCATAGAATCGAAGATGTTGCAACACCTATGGGATGGGAAAAAAACCCACAACTCGTTTGGGATTTTTATCAAGAACGACGACGTCAGTTGTTCGATGTCGAACCCAATCCTGGCCATACTGCTCTCACAGAACTCGAAGAATATCTTGATGAGATGCTTCTCGTCACTCAAAATGTAGACAATCTTCATGATCGTGCTGGTTCCAAGAATCTCATTCATATCCATGGTGAACTGGAAAAGTTACGATGTGAGGAATGCGGTTTTGTTGAAATAATGATGAAAGAGCATGACCTAACATCATCATACGTATCTTGCCCTCAATGCCCAAATGCAATACTACGCCCCCATATCGTTTGGTTTCATGAAATGCCAATGCGAATGACTGAAATCGAGAAGGCATTGGATCAATGTGATGTTTTCATTGCAATTGGCACAAGTGGTCATGTAACCCCTGCTGCAGGTTTTCTTGCCTCAGCAAAGCAACAAGGATCATATTGCATTGGCATCAATTTAGACCCACCACTAAATTTCGATCTCTTTGATGAATTTCATCAAGGAAAGGCTGGAGAAATCTTACCAGACCTAGTTCATGAGTGGATTTATAAAAAATAATCAAAAGGAGAATCTTATGTCAGAAGATCTTCTTTTAGCAATCATTATTCTAATTGCCCTTGGACTGAGGGGATTACAGATGTGGAAACAATCTGGCCATAATCTTGGTGAATTGAAAAGCGCTGTCTCAACGATGGAAGCAGGCTATGAAGCGAACAAAAAGGTCTTTGGAAGTAAACCTCTTCAAGTACGTTCAGTCATCAATGAAAAGGAAGAATCCTGGACACTGAAGTCTACACTTGATGTCATGAAGATCTTAGAATCTCAACACCCCTGCCACGGAATAGTATATTTTGAAGATTCCAATGAAGAAGGAATTCATCTTGCCTACACAACTGTTGAAGAGAATGATAATGCGATTATGAACATCTATGCAAAGAATGGAACTGCAATAATCGATGAAGGTGAATTCAATATGGATAGAGAATCTCCGTCAGGAGTGTTTCGAATCATCAATACTCTCTTTGAAGAGAGAACCAAGAAAGAAGAACTTGAGAATGTGTTTGGCAATTGAATTACTCTTCTTCCCAACCATGGCGTGAGGCAAGATCTCTGCTTACAAGCGGATTGTTACAGTGAGGGCACTTATCTGCTGGTGAAAGAAGGTCAGGTCGGATTGCGAGAACGGCCATACAGTTTGGACAAGCAGCAAGCATCTCTCCATCCATTAGATTCGCTTCTGGTGTAGAAATTTTGGTATGATACCCTTGTTTGTAGAGTGGAGAAAAGTGGTAACGCATTCTGTTGAAGGAACTGTAAGAAGCATATCCCATAATCAATAAGAATAAAATTGAACCAACTGACCCCAATATCACATAATAGAGATTAATTAAAAACAATAAGAAAAACAAAACCGATGCGAGTGTCAGGATTATTGCCCCGGGCCAGTAAGCCCAAGCTCTCCTTGAACGATAAGAAAACCATGTAGAGGTTGTGGCAAACAAAGGAATTGCCCAAATTAAGTGATGCAATTGACCAAGATAAAATTCTGATATTATGGCTAAATCGTAGGCAATTAGAACAACAATCAGGCTGTCTATTGCTAAAACAAGCGAGGTGCTTCGATGTGTTTGATTAAACAATGTTGAAAGGGTCATTGAGGCTTGCTGACCACCTGAACCTGCAAGAACAATGTCCTCACTTCGGTCACCTGCCATACAGTGTGCTACAGGTCCCCAATCAAGAATGCTTGTGTCGAACGAAGAAGTCATGACACACAAGCATCTCGGAGGTACATGACCGACGGAGATACCGGTGTTGAAATGAGAGGTTCTAGCCTCTCAGGCCATCGAATCATTGTTGGTGTAACTGGAGGAATCGCAGCTGTTGATACAGTTCGACTCCTTCGAGAATTACGTCGACATGGTGCAGAACTCTTGGTCATCATGACGGAGTCTGCTCAACGTGTAATTACACCTCTTGCTGTTGAATGGGCGAGTCAATGTGAGGTCATTACCGATTGGAATGGTGACATGAAGCAACTCGAAGATGCTGATGCCATACTTGTTGCTCCTGCAACGAGGAATACAATCGCTGCTCATTTACATGGCATGCAGCAAGGCCCGCTTCTGATGGCATTGAGCGCAGCTCGTTCACGCAGCACTCATGTTTTGATGGTACCAAGTATGCATGGCGATCTAGCCTCAGATCCAGTTACTGACGACATCGTGGAACGTCTCCGTGAAGAAAAAATCGATGTGATGTGGGGTGATTTACAGGAAGGTAAGAGAAAAACTCCTGATCATGAGCATATTGTTGCAAGGTTTGCACATGGTATTAATTCACGGAAAAAGTATAGGAAAAGCGTCGTAGTTACCTTAGGAGGTACATACTCACCTATTGATGATATACGCGGGATTCAAAATACAAGTTCAGGAAAAACGGGTTTCCAAATTGCAGATGATCTGTATAGACACGGACATGATGTTACTTGTGTAGTTGGCAAAACGTCCGTACAAATGCCAGGATGGTTACCGCTTTGTATTTCAGCACCACAGCCACAAATGATGCTTAAGGAATTAATGGCTATTGCAAATGATGACATTGATGCTTGGGTTCATACAGCAGCAGTACTCGATTATGTTGTTGAAAATCCTGCAAATGGGAAACTGGCAAGTCAGCAAGGGCCTCTTGATATTACGCTTATCGAAGGAGACAAGCATATCTTAGAGCTAAAGTCGAAGACAATCGGTTCAACTCGTATTGGATTCAAATTGGAATCAGGAATAAAACAACGAGACCTCATTCATCGAGCAGTTGCACAAATTGAGCATTCAGGAATGACTGCTGTTGTAGCCAAT
>JAKMFY010000030.1 GCA_022425185.1 Candidatus Poseidoniaceae archaeon
GATATCAACGAACTGAATGATTACATCCGTCTTGCAATTGCAACGGGGACAATTCTCTTTGGTCTTTTAGTCGCTAAGTACGCCGTTATTCGTCCATGGTGGAAGTTTGTAACGACCACAGATGTCGATTGGGATGATCACCTTCATCGTCCGCTCGCTAATCGAACCTATGCCTTAATCATCGCTCTCGGAGCTCAACTCACCATCCGTTGGATTCTTGGTACCGATGGAACAACATTTGACACAACGGAACCAATATTTGCAGCGTTCTATGTTATACTCAGTGCATCGATTCTTAGCGTTTCGATCAAGCATTTGATTCCAGTGCTTATGGATAGATTCAGTGCTCAAGGGAGCGTTACTGTTTCAGGCAGTAACTCAATCATCGTATTCTTCCTTCGAACCGTAGTTTGGTTTGCTGGCTTGTATTTCGCTTTGGACCAAATGAGTATCGAATTGTTTGGTATTCTCGCATCATTGGCTGTTTTCTCACTGATTATCGGATTAGCAGTTCAACAAACCCTTGGAAACATCGTGAACTCATTCCTGTTATCAATCGACCGACCATTCGAAGTAGGCGACAGAATTGAAGTTGAAGAAACTCTAGGTTCAGTTGTTTCAGTAGGTATTCTCTCCACTAAGGTATTGGACAGAGATGAGCGTTTGGTTGTTATTCCGAACAACACTCTTGTTCAATCTAAAATCATCAATCACGCACGTGGTGGTGGAGATGGAATCGCTCGACGAATATCGGTTGTTCTCGACGTAGGTGTCGACTATCGTGAGGATATTGACCACGTAAAGTACACTCTGCTCCAGCTTGCAAAAGAATGTCCATACGTTATCGATCGTCCAGAACCACGTATTCTTCTTAATGAACTTGGGGACTTTGCAAAGGTCTTCCGTGTGTATACTTGGGTTGAAGATTACAGTGACGAATGGGTCGCTAAAGATTGGCTTCTACGAAACGTCGATGAACGCTTCGGTAAGGAGAACATCAACATCCCATACCCAACATCAGTCGAACTTTCAGACAGTGTCTACACACAAGCAGAGGCAACAACGCAACGATCTGCTAAGCGTAAGATGCAACGAGAGCGAAGGAAGTTGCAAGAATCCAGGGACTCTGCAAGAGAAGAACTGGATAAAATTGCAGAAAATCTTAAAGATCCTGATATTCCGAAGAAGGATCGAAATGAGATGGAAGAACGTCAACGTGAACTGTTGAATCTCCTTGCTATGTTCGACACAGACGATGATTGAGACTTTTGTCTCAATAGAAGCGGTGAATTGAAACCCTTTGAGGGGGTGGAATCGTTATGACCGAATCATCTGGGTTATCAAATCCAGAACGTAGGATGCTGCGAGCAATGCTTGAGCAACCAACGCACAAATGGTCTCTCGAAGATGTCATGAAAGCATGCGGTTGGAATGACCAAGCAGTTGTTGTTGGAGCAGGGCATGGACTTTCAAACAAAGGATTTGTGACTATCGATGAACTTGTACGGCGTACAGTCAAACTTGCGGATAAGGGCCGTCAAGCAGTTTCAGATGGTTTGCTTGAAGCCAGACTTTGGAGATGGGTCGGCGCTCAAGACGAACCCACAATGCAGAAATTACAAGCCTCCTTTGAACGACATGAAGCTGGCCCTGGCGTGGGACTTCTGAAGAAACTCGATGTTCAACTCAAGGATGGGGTGTTTGAATGCGAAGACCCTTCGAAAGTGAAGACTGAACTCCAGTCAAGAGCTATGTTTCTTGCAAGCCTACCTGCTGATGAAGAGGATTTGAGTGAACGATTACTCAACCACTTCAATGGCCGTAAAGGACTCATAGAAACGACTGAAATCCGTTTACGCAGTTGGAGTTTAACCGATGAAGGGACTCGCATATTAACTTCTGATTTGGAAGAAAAAAAGCAGGTGACGGAAATCACTCCTGAATTACTTCAATCTGGTGAATGGAAGGATGCAGATATTCGTGCTTTCGATGTAACCCTTGAATCTGCGACTCCGAGAACTGGTCGTTCTCATCCAATGCAAGAATTGATTGAACGCATTCGACGTGTTTTCTTAGAAATGGGCTTTTCAGAATTGGTCGATGATTATGTTCAAACTGCAGGTTGGAATATGGATGCGCTGTTTATTCCACAAGATCATCCTGCAAGAGAGATGCAAGATACCTTTTATCTCGAAAATCCAGAATCTCTCGAACTCGATTCAGAACTTATTAGCAAGTGGAAATCAATTCATGAGGATGGAGGGGATACAGGTTCGCTTGGCTGGTCAGGTGAATTTTCAGAGGATGTTTCAAAGCGAGCATTGTTGCGAACGCATACCACAGTGAATACCATTCAACAT